>NZ_JBDJLM010000011.1:0-96359 GCF_039673365.1 Pseudomonas sp. TWI923
GGGGGTGGGGGTGGGGTGTGCACATCGAATGGTTTTGTGGTTCTTGGCGCCCTCTTGTTGGGGGGGTCTGGTGTCGCTAAAGGGCTGCCACCCCCCCCCGACAATCTTGGATATATCTCGATCCTGGGGCCGATTCGCGCCCCTTTCGCGACACAAGGCCGCTCCTTCAGGGAGTGGTGTCCGGCAGCGGAACGAGTGTGTAACCAGGTATGTCTAGAATTACCTGTGACCCTCCAGGAGTAAACGCACCATGACCTCAACCTATTACACCGGCGAAGAACGCAGCAAACGCATCTTCGCCATCGTCGGTGCCTCCTCGGGCAACCTGGTGGAATGGTTCGACTTCTATGTCTACGCCTTTTGCGCCATCTATTTTGCCCCGGCCTTCTTCCCCTCCGACGACCCCACGGTGCAGTTGCTCAACACGGCCGGGGTGTTCGCCGCGGGCTTCCTGATGCGGCCCATCGGCGGCTGGATCTTCGGTCGCCTGGCCGACCGTCACGGGCGCAAGAATTCGTTGATGACCTCGGTGCTGATGATGTGTTTCGGCTCCTTGATCATTGCCTGCCTGCCGACCTATGCCAGCATCGGTGCCTGGGCGCCGGCGCTGCTGCTGTTGGCGCGGCTGATCCAGGGCCTGTCGGTGGGCGGCGAGTACGGCACCACCGCCACCTACATGAGCGAAGTGGCCCTGCGCGGCCAACGCGGCTTCTTTGCCTCGTTCCAGTACGTCACCCTGATCGGCGGCCAGTTGCTGGCGGTGCTGGTGGTGGTGATCCTGCAGCAGTTGCTGAGCGAAGAAGAACTGCGCGCCTACGGCTGGCGCATCCCGTTCGTAGTGGGTGCGGTTGCCGCGCTGATCTCGCTGGTGCTGCGCCGCTCCCTGGAAGAAACCAGCAGCGCCGAGACCCGCCAGGACAAGGACGCCGGCTCGATCAGTGGCCTGCTGCGCAACCACGCCGCCGCCTTCATCACCGTGCTGGGCTACACCGCCGGCGGCTCGCTGATCTTCTACACCTTCACCACCTACATGCAGAAGTACCTGGTCAACACCGCCGGCATGAACGCCAAGAGCGCCAGTTTCGTGATGACCGGCGCACTGTTCCTGTTCATGATCCTGCAGCCGGTGTTCGGCATGCTCTCCGACCGCATCGGCCGGCGTAACTCGATGCTGCTGTTCGGCGCCCTGGGCACGCTGTTCACCGTGCCGCTGCTGATGGCGTTGAAGACCGTGAGCAGCCCGTTCATGGCCTTCGTGCTGGTGACCCTGGCACTGTGCATCGTCAGTTTCTACACCTCGATCAGCGGCCTGGTGAAGGCCGAGATGTTCCCGCCGCAGGTGCGGGCGCTGGGGGTAGGGCTGGCCTATGCGATCGCCAACGCAGTGTTCGGCGGTTCGGCCGAATACGTGGCCCTGGGCTTGAAGACCCTGGGCATGGAGAACACCTTCTACTGGTACGTGACCGCCATGATGGCGGTGGCCTTCCTGTTCAGCCTGCGCCTGCCCAAGCAGGCGCAGTACCTGCACGATGATCACTAAGGACGTTGCATGAGCAACCAACTGTTCGACGCCTACTTCACCACCCCGGCCATGCGCGAGGTCTTTTCCGACCGGGGCCGGCTGCAGGGCATGCTCGATTTCGAGGCGGCCCTGGCCCGTGCCGAAGCCACCGCCGGGCTGGTGCCACACGCCGTGGTGCCGGCGATCGAGGCCGCCTGCAAGGCCGAGCGCTATGACGTGCGGGCATTGGCCGATGCCATCGCCACCGCCGGTAACTCGGCGATCCCGCTGGTCAAGGCATTGGGCAAGGTTATCGCCAGTGGCGTGCCCGAGGCCGAGCGCTATGTGCACCTGGGCGCCACCAGCCAGGACGCGATGGACACTGGCCTGGTACTGCAACTGCGTGCGGCGCTGGCGCTGATCGAAAGCGACCTCGACAGCTTGGCCGACACCTTGGCCCGCCAGGCCCTGCAGCATGCCGACACGCCACTGGTGGGCCGTACCTGGCTGCAGCACGCCACGCCGGTGACCCTGGGGATGAAGCTGGCCGGTGTGCTCGGCGCCCTGACCCGTCATCGCCAGCGCTTGAAGGAGCTGCGCCCGCGCTTGTTGGTGCTGCAGTTCGGCGGTGCCTCCGGCAGCCTCGCGGCGCTGGGCAGCAAGGCGTTGCCAGTGGCCGAAGCCTTGGCCGAACAGTTGCAACTGACATTGCCCGAGCAGCCCTGGCACACCCAGCGCGATCGCCTGGTGGAGTTTGCCTCGGTGCTGGGCCTGATCGCCGGCAGCCTGGGCAAGTTCGGCCGTGATGTCAGCCTGTTGATGCAGACCGAGGCGGGCGAGCTGTTCGAACCCTCAGCGCCAGGCAAAGGCGGCTCCTCGACCATGCCGCACAAGCGCAACCCGGTGGGGGCGGCGGTGCTGATCGGCGCCGCCACCCGTGTGCCGGGGCTGGTTTCGACGCTGTTCAGTGCCATGCCCCAGGAGCACGAACGCAGCCTGGGCCTGTGGCACGCCGAATGGGAAACCCTGCCGGAAATCTGCTGCCTGGTGTCCGGCGCCCTGCGCCAGGCCCAGGTGATCGCCGAGGGCATGGAAGTGGACGCCCCACGCATGCGCCGCAACCTTGACCTTACCCAGGGGCTGGTGCTGGCCGAAGCCGTCAGCATCGTCCTGGCCCAGCGCCTGGGCCGCGATCGCGCCCATCATCTGCTGGAACACTGCTGCCAGCGCGCGGTGGCCGAGCAACGCCACCTGCGCGCCGTGCTCGGTGACGAGCCCCAGGTCAGCGCCGAGTTGTCCGCCGACGAACTCGACCGCCTGCTCGACCCTGCCCATTACCTCGGCCAGGCCCGTGTCTGGGTGGCGCGTGCCGTGGCCGAACATCAACGTTTCATTGCCTGAAGGAGACCGCTGTGGCGCACGTGCAACTGGCCGATGGCGTACTGCATTACCAACTCGACGGCCCGGCGCATGCCCCGGTGCTGGTGTTGTCCAACTCGCTGGGTACTGACCTTGGCATGTGGGACACGCAGATCCCGGCATGGAGCGAACACTTTCGCGTGCTGCGTTACGACACCCGTGGCCACGGTGCCTCGGTGGTCAGCGAAGGCCCCTACAGCATCGAACAGCTGGGTAACGATGTGCTGGCGCTGCTCGACGCGCTGGATATCCCCAAGGCCCACTTCGCCGGCTTGTCCATGGGCGGCCTGATCGGCCAGTGGCTGGGTATCAACGCAGGCGCCCGCCTGCTCAGCCTGACCCTGTGCAACACGGCGGCGAAAATCGCCAATGACGAGGTGTGGAACACCCGCATCGACACTGTGCTCAAGGGCGGTCAGCAGGCCATGCGTGATCTGCGTGATGCCTCCATTGCGCGCTGGTTCACCCCGGCGTTCGCCGCGGCCGAGCCGGCCATTGCCCAACGCATAACCGAGATGCTGGCGCACACCTCGCCTGCCGGTTACGCCGGCAACTGCGCCGCTGTGCGGGATGCCGATTTCCGTGACCAGCTCCAGCACATCCAGGTGCCGACCCTGATCGTCGCCGGTAGTGCCGATGTGGTCACCACGCCGGAGCATGGCCGGTTCATGCAGGCTGGCATCCCGGGTGCCGATTACGCCGAGTTCCCGGCGGCGCACCTGTCCAACGTCGAGGTCGGTGCGCCGTTCAGTGACCGCGTGCTCGATTTTTTGCTGGCTCGCTGAGGACATACGCCATGGATGAGAAACAACGCTACGACGCCGGCATGCAGGTGCGCCGCGCGGTGCTGGGCGATGCCCATGTCGACCGCAGCCTGGAGAAGCTCAACGACTTCAACGGCGAGTTCCAGGAAATGATCACCCGCCATGCCTGGGGTGATATCTGGACTCGCCCGGGGCTGCCACGGCATACCCGCAGCCTGATCACCATTGCCATGCTGATCGGCATGAACCGTAACGACGAGCTCAAGCTGCACCTGCGCGCGGCGGCCAACAACGGCGTGACGCGCGAAGAGATCAAGGAAGTGATCATGCAGAGTGCGATCTACTGCGGCATCCCGGCGGCCAATGCCACCTTCCACCTGGCGGAGTCGGTGTGGGATGAGTTGGGGGTTGAGTCGCGGCAATAACGCCATCGCGGGGCAAGCCCGCTCCCACGTCGGATCTTGGACTGCCCCCAAGAAGTTGGAAACCAACTCAACTCTTGGGGCAGTCCCATCTCGTGGGAGCGGGCTTGCCCCGCGATCTACTAGACGGTTGCTTTCTTCTGGCGGATCGCCACCGGCCCGGCATTGGCTTCCACGGCTTTCTTCAGATCGCCACACAATCCGGCCATGAACGCCAGCTCCGCCACCACGAACAACGGCCCGATGATCAGCCCGCTGACATCATCGACAAACGCCGGCTTGCGGCCTTCGTAAGCATGCCCGACAAACTGGATGATCCAGCCCACCACAAACGCCCCCAGCCCGGCGCTCAGCCACAGCCCGGTGGCCTGTACGGCCAGTGCCTGGCCGGCCCATAGGCACAGCCCCAGCAACAGCCCCATCACCAGGCCGAAACGCAGGTCCAGGCGCAGGTAGAACCACACCGACCAGGTGGCCAGCAGCAATGCCGGTGACAGCCACAAACCTGCCACGTCCCAGCCGGGCCGCGACAGCAGGATGCTCACCGCCAGCACGATCAACGGAATACCGACGAAGTGCGTGGTGATATTGCGCGGGTCGCGATGATAGGCGGCGTATTGACTCAGGTGTTCGACGAGGTTTTTCATTGTTGTTCCTCCATCAGGGGTAGGCGCAGCTTGCCCCGTCCATTCGTTGTCGTCTGTCGCCTGGCCGACAGAGTCCGCTTTGCGAGGTGCCATGCACGATTTGCGTCCCCAGTTGCTGCACGGGCAATGGTTCCGGCAGTTGCCTACCAAGGTTCAGGATAGCCTGCTGGCCCTGGCACGAACCCGCGAGCTGGCGCCAGGGCAATGCCTGTTCCAGCGTGGCGATGCGCCGTGCGGGCTGTATGCGGTGCTCGACGGGGCGATGCGGGTGGGGGCGGTGAGCAGCGAGGGCAAGGAGGCGCTGTTGACCTTGGTCGAAGCGCCGTACTGGTTCGGCGAGATCAGCCTGTTCGATGGCCAGCCACGCACCCATGACGCCTTCGCGGAAGGGGCTACACGATTGCTGTGGCTGCCCCAGGCGCCCTTGCTCGAGTGGTTGGCGCGTGAACCGCAGCACTGGCGCGAGTTGGCGCTGCTGATGAGCCACAAGCTGCGCTGGGTATTCGTCGCCCTGGAGCAGCAGAGCCTGCTGGCCGCCGCGCCGCGGGTCGCCCACCGCCTGCTGCAGATCGCCGAAGGCTATGGCGAGCGCGATATCGCCCAGTGGCGCCTGCAACTGTCCCAGGAGCAGCTGGCGCTGATGCTGTCGCTGTCGCGCCAGACCATCAACCAGATCCTCAGGAACCTCGAACAGTCCGGCGTGCTACGCCTGGGCTATGGCGAGGTGGAGATTGTCGATGCGCCGCGGCTGCGGGCAATGGCTCAGCATCCAGGCTGACCAGGGTCTCGATCATCGCCCGCGCCGCCGGCGACAGGCGATAGCCGCTGCGGCTGACCACCCCGCAACGCACGCTCAGCACCTCCAGCCCCGGCGGCAGGTTGCGCCAGTGCAGGCGCACCAGGGTGCCGGCGGCCAGGTCCTCGGCCACCGCTTCTTCGCTGGCGCTGCCGACCGCGTCGCTGGCCAGCACCACACTGCGCAGCACCGCCAGGTGCTCGGTTTGCAGGTGCGGGGTGAAGTCGTTGCGCCCGCTGAGGTTGGCCAGGCGCTTGCGTACCCCGGGGGCGAGCAGGGCGCAGGCCAAGGGGTAGGCGAACAGGTCGTTGGTCGACAGGCTGTCCTTGGCCAGCAGCGGGTGCCCGGGGCGGCAGAAGAACAGGCCGGGGCGTGGGTTGAGCGGTTCGGTGTGAAAGTTCGGGTCGGCCTCGAACGGGCGAATGTCATCGACGAAGAACTCGATCTGCTCGCGGCGTAGGGCCTGGCCCAGGCGCTCGGCGTTGTCCACCAGCAGTTGCGTGCGGATGCCGGGGTGGCGCTCGATGAACTGCTGCAAGGCCTCGGGCACCAGGCGCACCGCCAGGGCCGGGCCACTGCCGAAGTGCAGTTCGCCGGCGTCGAGTTTGGTCATCTGCAACACCTCGTTGTTCAGCTGGGCGGCGCCTTGCACCAGGCGGCGGGCGTGTTGCAGCACCACCTGGCCTTCGGGGGTGGGGGGCAGGGCTTTGTTGCCACGGTCGACCAGGGTGCAGCCGAGGGTCTGCTCGAGGTTCTGGATGGCCCGGCTGAATGCCGGTTGGGTGATGCCCATGGCTTCGGCGGCGCGGACGAAACTGCGGTACTCGGTGAGGGCGATGAAATAGCGCAGTTGGCGGAGGTCCATGCTCGGGCTCTGGTGCGGGGATCAGGGCTCGGTTTTAGCTTTTGTTACATATAGCGTCAAAGAATGTTATTTGATTTATATATGCACTTTTGTTCTTTGTTGTCATTGCTGGCCTCTTCGCGGGTAAACCCGCTCCCACAGGATTGGTGAGAAACCTGTGGGAGCGGCGGTTCGCCGCTGCGATTTACCCGCGAAGAGGCCGGACCTGCTAGAGCAGGTTCAGCGGATAGCTCACGATCAACCGGTTCTCATCGAATGCGTTGGTGCTGTAGTCCCTGCGCATGGTGGAGTTGCGCCACTTCAGCGACAGATCCTTGAACGTGCCCGACTGCACCACATAAGCCAGCTCGGTCTCCCGCGCCCATTCCTTGCCGTCGTTCACCGCGCTGGTGTGCACGTTGTCACCCTTGATATAGCGGTTCATCAAGGTCAGCCCAGGGACACCGACGCTGACGAAATTGAAGTCGTGACGCACCTGCCAGGAGCGTTCCTTGGCGTTGTCGAAGCTTGAGTTGTAGCTGTCGTTGGCCAGGGTGCCGCCGCTGGTGCCGTTGACCCGCATCCAGGCGTCGTCGCCACTGACCTTTTGCAGGCCAACGTAGAAGGTATGCCCCTTGTAGCGTGCCGAGAGCAGGGCCGAAGCGGTGCGGTTGTCCAGCTTGCCGGCGCGTTCGCTGCCATCTTCCTTGCCGATGAAGTAACCGAGGTTGGCGCCCAGGGTCCAGTCGCCCAATAGCTGGCTGTGCACCAGGTTGAGGTACTGCTGGCGGTAGATGTCTTTGAGTTGCGCATCCCACAGCCCAATCATCGTGCGCTTGTCGTTGAAGGTGTATTCACCGCCAGCGAAGTTGAAGCGATCGGAGGTTGCGGCGGCGCGGCCCTGCATGAACATGTCTTCCATGCTCGCGTCGTTGCGCGGGCTGTTGCCACGGAACTGGCCGCCATACAAGGTGAGGCCATCGATCTCCTTGGAGGTGAGCTGGCCGCCACGGAAGGTCTGCGGCAACGAGCGGCCATCGTCGGAACGCAGGATCGGCAGCACCGGCATCCATTCGCCGACCTTCAGTTCGGTCTGCGACAGGCGCGCCTTGAACGCCACGCCCAGGCGGCCGAAGTCATCGGCCGGGCGGCCATCGTCGTGCACCGGCAGCAGTTGGGTGCCGGCGGTGCCTTTGCCGCCGTCGAGCTTCTGCGAATACAGGCCCAGCACATCCAGGCCGAAACCGACGGTGCCCTGGGTAAAACCGGAGCGGGCGTCGAGGATGAAGCTCTGGGTCCATTCCTCGGCCTTGCCCTGGGGGTTGGCCGGGTCGACGAAGTTGCGGTTGATGTAGAAGTTGCGCAGGTTGAGGCTGGCCTTGGCGTCCTCGAAAAAGCCGCTTTCGGCGGCCAGGGCGGGCAGGGCGCAGGACATGGCCAACAGGCCGGGCAGCAGCTGGCGTGCGGGGTGCAAAGTGCTCATCTGTCGTGGATCTCTTGTTTTTATTGGGCGAGCCGGGGCGCTGCGGGTGCGGGCCGCAGGGGACGGGCGTCTTTGTGAGAACTTGTGCAACGTTGCGTGGGCGATGGTGCGGGGGAGGGCGGGGGCGAGGCAATTCGCCGCAAGCGGAATGGGGCGATTATCGAACGCAATGTTCGTGGTGGTTGGTTTGTGAGCCAGCGGTGACCGCTGTCCCTGTAGGAGCGGCCTTGTGTCGCGATAGGGCTGCAAAGCAGCCCCTGCGATCTTTGCATCAATGCTTAAATCCTGGGGCTGCTGCGCAGCCCAATCGCGACACAAGGCCGCTCCTACAGGAGTGGTGTACGGCATGCAAACAAAAAGCCCACCGCGAGGGTGGGCTTGATGCTGTTGCCGGTGTGATCAGCCTTTTGGCGACTGTACCGACGCTTGCTGGTTGGTCTGCTCGTACCAGCCGCCACCGAGGGCCTTGTACAGGTTGACCTCGCTGACCAGCTGCGACAGGCGATCGCCGATCAGCGACTGCTGGGCGCTGAACAGGTTGCGCTGGGCATCGAGGAAGGTCAGGTTGCTGTCGATGCCGATGCGGTAGCGGCGCTCGGCCAGGCGGTAGTAATCCTGGTTGGCGGCCACCAGGTCACGTTGCGCCTGCAACTGCTCTTCGAACGTCTTGCGTGCGGCCAGGCCATCGGCGACTTCCTGGAAGGCGGTCTGGATGGTCTTTTCGTACTTGGCGACGTTGATGTCCTTCTGGATCTTCGAGTAGTCCAGGCTCGCCTTCAGGCTGCCGGCGTTGAAGATCGGCAGGTTGATCTGCGGCTGGAACAGCCAGGTGCCAGAGCCACCCTTGAACAGGCCGCCCATGTCCGGGCTCAGGGTCCCGGCGTTGGCGGTCAGGCTGATGCTCGGGAAGAACGCGGCGCGGGCGGCGCCGATGTTGGCGTTGGCGGCCTTGAGCAGGTGCTCGGCCTCCTGGATGTCCGGGCGGCGCTGAAGAATGTCGGATGGCAGGCCGGCCGGCACTTCGGCCAGTTGGTCGGCATTGAGCTCCAGCGGCTTGGCCAGGTTGGCCGGGATGCCGGTGCCGATCAGTACCGCCAGGCTGTTGGCGTCCTGGGCGACCAGGCGCTGGTACTGCGAGTACTTGACCCGCGCGCCTTCCACGGCAGTGCGCGCCTGGCTGACGTCGAGGGCCGAAGCCACGCCCACTTCATTGCTGCGGCGGGTGAGGTTGTAGCTTTCCTCGTAGGTTTTCAGCGTTTCTTCGGTCAGCTTGAACAGCGCCTGGTCGGCCTGCCAGGTGTAGTAGGCGTTGGCCACGCTGGCCACCAGGGCGATCTGCGTGGAACGGCGCGCCTGCTCGCTGGACAGGTAGGTTTCCAGGGCCTGCTCGGTCAGGCTGCGCACCCGGCCGAACAGGTCCAGCTCGTAGGCGCTGACGCCGAGGGTGGCCGAGTACTGGCTGGTGATGCCGGCCTCACCGGACTGCGACATGTTCGCCGGCATCCGCTGGCGGCTGCCACTGCCATTGGCGGAGACGGCCGGGAACAGGTCGGCGCGCTGGATGCGGTACTGGGCGCGGTAGGCGTCGATGTTCAACGCCGCCACGCGCAGGTCGCGGTTGTTTTCCAGCGAGGTCTGGATCAGCTGCTGCAGCGCCGGGTCATGGAAGAACTGGCGCCAGCCCTGTTCGGCAGCGGCCACGTTGGCCGACTCGGTCGGCGAGTACGCAGGGCCTTGCGGCCACTGCGCGGCGACCGGCGCTTCCGGCGTCTGGTAGTCAGGGATCAGCGAGCAGCCGCCGAGAATGAAGGCGGTAACCGCCAGGGACAGCAAAGACTTGGTCATTGCCCAGCCTCATAACGTGGAGTTTCAGGGGTGGCGTCGGCTTTCGGCTCTTTACTGCCGAACAGCGACGACACTGCTACGAAGAACAGCGGTACCCAGAAGATGGCCAGCACGGTTGCACTGATCATGCCGCCGATCACCCCGGTGCCGATGGCATGCTGGCTACCGGCGCCCGCGCCACTGGCGATGGTCAACGGTACCACGCCGAGGATGAACGCCAGGGAGGTCATGATGATAGGGCGCAGACGCATGCGGCACGCCTCGATGGCGGCGTCGTACAGGCTGCGGCCCTGCTCGTGCAGTTCCTTGGCGAATTCGACGATCAGGATCGCGTTCTTGGCCGCCAGGCCGATGGTGGTCAACAGGCCGACCAGGAAGTACACGTCGTTGGACAGCCCGCGCATGCTGGTGGCGATCAGCGCACCGATGATGCCCAGGGGTACTACCAGGACCACGGCGATCGGGATCGACCAGCTTTCGTACAGCGCTGCCAGGCAGAGGAACACGAACAGGACCGAGAGGGCGAACAGCGCCGGCATTTGCGAGCCGGAGAGTTTTTCCTCGTAGGACATGCCGGTCCAGGAGTAGCCGATACCGGCTGGCAGTTCGCCGGCGATGCGCTCGACTTCGGCCATGGCTTCACCAGTGGAGTAGCCTGGGGCCGGGGCACCGAGGATCTCGACTGCTTCAACGCCGTTGTAGCGCGACAGTTTCGGCGAACCGTAGGTCCATTCGCCCTTGGCGAACGAGGAGAACGGCACCATCTCGCCGGCGCCATTGCGCACGTACCATTTCTGCAGGTCTTCCGGGCTCATCCGCGCGTTGGGCGCGCCCTGGATGTAGACTTTCTTGACCCGGCCACGGTCGATGAAGTCGTTGACGTAGTTGCCGCCGAGGGCGATCGACAGGGTGCTGTTGATGTCGGCGATGGTCACGCCCAGGGCGCTGGCACGTTCGTCATCGATGGTCAGCTGGTACTGCGGTTCGTCGTTCAGGCCGTTCGGGCGCACAGCGCTGAGGATCTTGCTCTGCGCGGCCTTGGCCAGGAACTGGTTGCGCGCTTCCATCAGCTTGACGTGGCCGACGCCGGCGCGGTCCTGCAGGAACACGTCGAAGCCGGTGGCGTTACCCAGCTCCAGCACCGCAGGCGGGGCGAAGGCGAACACCATCGCGTCACGGAAGCTGAAGAAGTGCTGCTGGGCGCGTTGCGACAGCTTGAACACGCTGTTCTCGGCCGAACGTTCGCCCCACGGCTTGAGCATGATGAACGCCATGCCCGAGCTCTGGCCGCGGCCGGCGAAGTTGAAGCCGTTCACGGTGAACACCGAAGCCACGGTGTCGGCTTCTTCCTTGAGCAGGTATTCGCGCATCTGGTCGACCACCACCTGGGTGCGCTCGGCACTGGAGCCGGCCGGGGTCTGCACCTGGGCGAACAGCACGCCCTGGTCTTCCTCGGGCAGGAACGCGGTGGGGATGCGGGCGAACAGCCAGATCATGCCGACCACGATCAGCGCGTAGGCCAGCAGGAACGGCACCTTGTTGCGCAGGATGGCGCCGACGCTGCGTTCGTAGCCGACCACGCTGCGGTCGAAGTTGCGGTTGAACCAGCCGAAGAAACCGCGCTTGGCCACATGGTGCTCGCCCTTCTTCAGCGGCTTGAGCATGGTGGCGCACAGGGCCGGGGTGAAGATCAGCGCGACCAGTACCGACAGGCCCATGGCCGAGACGATGGTGATCGAGAACTGACGGTAGATCACACCGGTGGAGCCGCCGAAGAAGGCCATGGGCAGCAGTACCGCCGACAGCACCAGGGCAATACCCACCAGCGCGCCCTGGATCTGCTCCATCGAGCGCTTGGTCGCCTCCTTGGGCGGCAAGCCCTCCTCGGACATGACCCGTTCGACGTTCTCCACCACGACGATGGCATCGTCCACCAGCAAGCCGATGGCCAACACCATGGCGAACATGGTCAGGGTGTTGATGCTGAAGCCGGCCGCCGCCAGGATGCCGAAGGTACCCAGCAACACCACGGGTACAGTCATGGTGGTGATGATGGTGGCGCGGAAGTTCTGCAGGAACAGGTACATCACCAGGAACACCAGGACCACGGCTTCGATCAGGGTGTGGATAACCCCGCTGATCGATTCGGTGACCACCGGGGTGGTGTCATACGGGAACACGGCCTTCACGCCAGGCGGGAAGAAGGGTTCCAGGTCGCTGATGGTCTTGCGCAACGCCTTGGCGGTATCCAGGGCGTTGGCGCCGGTGGCCAGCTTCACGGCAAGGCCCGAGGCGGGCTTGCCGTTGAACTGGGCGCTGACCGCGTAGTTTTCGCCGCCCAGACCGACTTGTGCTACATCGCCCAGGCGTACCTGGGAGCCGTCGCTGTTGACCTTGAGCAGGATCTTTTCGAACTGCTCGGCGGTCTGCAGGCGGGTCTTGCCGATGATGGTGGCGTTGAGCTGGGTACCCGGCAGGGCCGGCAGGCCGCCGAGCTGGCCGGACGACACCTGCACGTTCTGCGCGGCAACCGCGGTGCGCACGTCGACCGGGGTCAGCTGGAACTTGTTGAGCTTGGCCGGATCGAGCCAGATACGCATGGCGTACTGGGCACCGAACACCTGGAAGTCACCCACGCCTGCGGTCCGCGAGATCGGGTCCTGCATGTTGGAGACGATGTAGTTGGCCAGGTCGTCCTTGGTCATGCCGCCGTCTTCGGACACCAGGCCGATCACCAGCAGGAAGTTCTTCACAGCCTTGGTGACGCGGATACCTTGCTGCTGCACTTCCTGCGGCAGCAGCGGGGTGGCCAGGTTGAGCTTGTTCTGCACCTGCACCTGCGCGGTGTCGGCGTTGGTGCCCTGCTCGAAGGTGGCAGTAATGGTCATGCTGCCGTCGGAGTTACTTTCCGACGACACATAACGCAGGTTGTCGATACCGTTGAGCTGCTGCTCGATCACCTGCACCACGGTGTCCTGCACCGTCTGCGCCGAGGCGCCCGGGTAGGTCACGGCGATGGCGATGGCCGGCGGCGCGATGCTCGGGTACTGGTTGATCGGCAGCTTCAGGATCGACAAGGCGCCGACCAGCATGATCACCAGGGCGATCACCCAGGCGAAGATCGGGCGATCGATAAAGAACTTCGACATGGTTTACTCCGCTTTGGCGTCTGCTTTCGCCGCGTTGGCCTGATCGGGGCCGGCCGGCTTCTTGACGTTGGTGGCTTCGCTGACCTTGACCTCGACGCCTGGGCGTACGTATTGCAGGCCTTCGGTAATCAGGCGGTCACCCGGGTTCAGGCCTTCCTCGATCAGCCAGTCGCTGCCCAGGGTACGGCTGGCCTTGAGCTGGCGCAGTTCGACCTTGTTTTCCTGGTTGACCACCAGTGCGGTCGGCGCGCCCTTGAGGTCGCGGGTCACGCCCTGCTGCGGGGCCAGGATGGCGTTGGCATTGACCCCGGCCTTGAGGCGGGCGTGCACGAACATGCCCGGCAGCAGGGTGTGGTCGGGGTTGGGGAAGATCGCGCGCAGGGTCACGGAACCGGTGGTTTCGTCGACCGCGACCTCCGAGAACTCCAGGCGGCCTTGCTGCTTGAACAGGCTGCCGTCTTCGAGCACCAGCTGCACTTGCGCGGCGTTGTCACCGGCTTTCTGCAACTGGCCGCTTTCCAGGTCACGGCGCAGCTTGAGCAGTTCGGCGGTGGACTGGGTGACGTCGACGTAGACCGGGTCGAGTTGCTGGATGGTGGCCATGGCGTTGGTCTGGCCATTGCTCACCAGCGCGCCTTCGGTGACCGAGGAACGGCCGACGCGACCGCTGATCGGTGCCAGTACCTTGGTGTAGCGCAGGTCGATCTGGGCACTCTTGAGCGCGGCTTCTGCCTGCAATCGTTTGGCATTGGCGTCGTCGTATTCCTGCTTGGAGACGGCCTGCTCGTCGATCAGCTGCTTGTAGCGTTCGGCCAGCGAGCGGGTAGCCTGCAGGTTGGCCTGTGCGTTGGCCAGGTTGGCCTCGTAGACGGCGGGATCGATCTGGTAGAGCTGCTGCCCTTCCTTGACGTCGCTGCCTTCCTTGAACAGGCGCTTGAGAATGATGCCATTGACCTGCGGGCGGACTTCGGCGATGCGGTAGGCCGTGGTGCGCCCCGGCAGTTCCGAGGTCAGGGTGAAGGACTGGGGTTGAACGGTTACGACGCCGACCAGAGGAGCCTGCGGCGCAGGCGCGGCTTCTTCTTTCTTACAGCCACTGAGCAGGGTTGCCAGGGCCACGGCGGAAACCAGGGCGGTTACGGCTGGCTTGAATTGCATGAGGATCCTCGGGTCGCTGGAGCAAGGGAGCTCAAGAATAGTGGAAGTGTCTTGTCAGAAAAACGCTATCCGGTGGATTAATAGCTTGCTACCGAATATACTTACATTCATGCTTGTTTGTAAACACCGCCGGTGGATTGCATACCCCCCACCGCGAACCGCTCAATTACCCCGGGAACGGCCCCTGAAGAGGCGACCCCGGCCTGATTCCCGCCCGCCAGAAGTGCGTGCGGGGCCTGAAGAGGTTGTGTTGCCATGGTCCGTCGAACCAAAGAAGAAGCCCAGGAAACCCGCGCCCAGATCATCGAGGCGGCGGAAAAGGCCTTCTACAAGCGCGGGGTTGCGCGAACCACACTGGCCGATATCGCAGAGCTCGCGGGGGTGACCCGTGGCGCGATCTACTGGCATTTCAGCAACAAGGCCGATCTGGTCCAGGCGCTGCTCGACTGCCTGCACGAAACCCACGACCACCTGGCCCGGGCCAGTGAGAGCGAGGATGAACTCGACCCGCTGGGTTGCATGCGCAAATTGTTACTGCAAGTGTTCAACGAGCTGGTGCTTGACGCCCGAACCCGGCGTATCAATGAAATCCTGCATCACAAGTGCGAATTCACCGACGACATGTGTGAGATTCGCCAGCAACGCCAAAGCGCGGTACTCGACTGTCACGTGGGCATCGCCCTGACCCTGACCAACGCCGTGCGGCGTGGGCAATTGCCTGCCGACCTCGATTGCGATCGTGCTGCCGTGGCGATGTTTGCCTACGTCGATGGCCTGATCGGGCGCTGGTTGCTGCTGCCGGACAGTTTCGACCTACTGCGCGATGCCGAAAAGTGGGTGGACACCGGGCTGGATATGCTGCGCTTGAGCCCAAGCCTGCGCAAATGACACTTTGTGAAGGATTGTGAGGAAGTCTTTTTCCCATGGATTAAAGTGGGATTAACAGTGGGGCCGCGTTGCGGCCCTATCGCTGGCAAGCCAGCTCCCACAGGGTCGGTGCAATCTCTGTGGGAGTTGGCTTGCCAGCGATAGGGGGGCGAAGCGCCCCCGGCGATCTCACCGGCCGCGCAGTTGCCGATCCGGCAACGCCAGCGCAGCCAGCAACCCAAGCAGCGAAGCTCCGGCACTGGCCAGCAACAGATGCCGGAACGTTTCCAGCAACCGCGCCTGGGTCTCCAGATCCGCCTCACCTGCCTTGAGGCTACCCAGCAGGGGATTGCCCAGCAGCTCGAAACCACCCTGTTGCAACAACGCCAGCAGCAGGCTGGACATGCACGCCACCCCCATCGCTCCACCCAGCGAACGGAACAGGTTGGTGGTGCTGGTGGCCACGCCGATGTCCTTCGCCTCCACTGCACTCTGGGTACCCACCAGGGAGGTGGGGAACTGCAACCCGCAGGCGATCCCGGTCAGCAGCATGAACAGCGCGCTGAGCCAACCCGATTGCGGTGGTGTCAGGGCCATGGCGGCGATGGCAACCGGCATCAGCAGCGCGCCGGTCAGGATCTGGGGCTTGAAGCGCCCGGTGCGGCTGGTCATGCGCCCACCGGTGAACGCGCCGATAGGCAGCCCCATGGCCAGTGGCAGCAGGTGCAGTGCGGCGCTGTCGGCGCCGGCCCCGGTGATGCCCTGGTAACGCAGGGGCATGAGCATGGTCAGCGATATCGACTGGAAGCTGGCGAAGAAGATCACGCACCAGCACAGCACCGCGACCCAGTTGCCGAACAGGCTCATCGGCAGCAGCGGCTCACGGCAACGCCGCTCGTGGGTGACGAACACCAGCAGCCCGAGCAGCGCGCAGCCCAGCAGTAACAGTACCGGTGTAGACTGCCAGGCATGCCCCTGGCCGACCAGGGTGATGCCCAGCAGCAGGCAGCCCAGGCCAATGATCATCAACACCGCGCCCAGGTAGTCCACCTGTACCTCGCGGCGCTTCACCGACAAACCGTCGAGGGCACGGTGGATCGCCCACAGCGCTACCAGCCCCAGCGGCAGGTTGATCCAGAACACCCAGCGCCACGACAGGTACTCGGTCAGCCACCCGCCCAGCACCGGCCCGGCGACACTGGCCAGGGCGTACATGCTGCTGAAATAGCCTTGGTAACGGCCGCGTTCGCGCGGCGGCACGAAGTCGCCGATGATCGCCTGGCTCACCGACACCATGCCGCCTGCGCCGATGCCCTGCAGCACCCGCGCCAGCACCAGCTGCGGCATGTCCTGGGCCAGGCCGCAGGCGATCGAGGCGAGGGTGAACAGCGCAGTGCCGGTGAGGATCATGCGCCGCCGGCCATACAGGTCGCCGAGCTTGCCGTAGATCGGCACGGCGATGGTCATGGCCACCATGTAGCCGGAGATGACCCAGGCCAGCAGGCCGACATCGTTGAACTGGGCGGAAATCGCCGGCAGCGACACCGCGACGATGGTCTGGTCGAGGGCGCCGAGGAAGATCGCCAGCATCAGGGCGGTCAGTACGCTGCGCAGAACGGTAGGGGGCAGGGCGGCGGTCACGGTGGCTACCTGGTTGTGATCAGCTCATTCGGAGTGGCCTGATTGTAACCTGAGTTGAGTAGCTTCCTATGTACTCTGTGCATCCCCTATGCAAGATCGGCATTGGCGCATTCATCCAGTGCTGCATGGCTGCGTGATATCGTGCAAAGGCTGCAGAGGCTGAAATCCGGGGCCTGCACCAGCATGGTGCAGCGTTTTGCCGCAGGGTTTCGCGTTGCTGTATTTCCACACCTTTTATTCCTCTGCCTGCATGACGAGCATGACCGCACCGATGGCGACGGTTGGATCAGTCAGGTAGACCCGATACAGGGGTCGGTTGTCAGCCGTTCAACATTTCTTATTACAAGCGGAGTGATCATGCCCAAGGCTTCCCACCACGATCTGCGTTTTGCCTTCCGCGAACTGCTCGCTTCAGGTTCGTGCTATCACACCGCTTCGGTCTTCGACCCCATGTCTGCGCGCATCGCCGCCGACCTTGGCTTTGAAGTCGGCATTCTCGGCGGTTCGGTTGCCTCGTTGCAGGTACTGGCCGCGCCGGACTTTGCCCTGATCACCCTCAGCGAGTTCGTCGAGCAAGCCACCCGTATTGGCCGCGTTGCCCAACTGCCGGTACTCGCCGATGCCGACCATGGCTATGGCAATGCCCTCAACGTAATGCGCACGGTGATCGAACTGGAGCGTGCCGGGGTTGCCGCCCTGACCATCGAGGATACCTTGCTGCCGGCTCAGTTCGGCCGCAAGTCCACTGACCTGATCCCGGTGGAAGAGGGCGTCGGCAAGATCCGCGCTGCCCTGGAGGCCCGCGTCGACTCGGCCATGGCGATCATCGCCCGGACCAACGCCGGGGTGCTGAGCACCGAAGAAATCATCGTGCGCACCCAGAGCTACCAGAAGGCCGGCGCCGATGGCATCTGCATGGTGGGGGTCAAGGACTTCGAGCAATTGGAGCAGATCGCCGAGCACCTGAACGTGCCGTTGATGTTGGTCACCTACGGCAACCCGAACCTGCGTGACGACGAGCGCCTGGCGCGCCTGGGCGTGCGTATCGTGGTCGACGGCCACGCCGCCTACTTCGCCGCGATCAAGGCCACCTACGACTGCCTGCGCCTGCAGCGTGGCCAGCAGCACAAGTCGGACAGCCTCACCGCCACCGAGCTCTCGCACACCTACACCCAGCCGGAGGACTACATCCGTTGGGCCAAGGAATACATGAGCGTCGAGGAGTGACCGGCGCGCGGCGCCGTCGCTTTATCTGACGGCACTCAAGGTTGCGGTGTGGGGCACGCAGTGTTCCTGCGCGCAACTGGCTGCGGTGTTGGGTTGGCTGCGCAGCAGCTCGACCCGCCAACAGGCCGAACCGTAGAGCCCTACGACGGCGGCCAAGGCAAAGACCAGCGCGCAACGCCTGGACTTGATACTCATGGTGCTTACCTCCTGTTGTTGTAACAGGTGATAACGGTAAGCATAGGCCCGGCTTGGATATCTGCACTGGCCTCATTGCCGGTGGGACCGCGTGCTGGCGGGGTGAACTGTTCACGATTTGCAGCGCCTATGAGATCGAGCGCCGCCCGCGCGGCGCATCGCTGGCAAGCCAGCTCCCACATTTGTTTCGGGCCAATTATTCCTGTGAAAGTACCTGCGCTCGCCTTGGCGCATGCCTTGAGTGATGTGGGGCGGCGGCAACGCCCACACTGAAATCGCGTCGTACCAACAAGGCGGACAGTGATGACCTTGCAGGAGTAACTGGCCCGAAACAGATGTGGGAGCTGGCTTGCCAGCGATGCGCCGCGCGGGCGGCGCTCGATCTCGAGAGCGCTGCAAGGCTATCGCCCTGCACCTGGCCCCCCCTAAAGCCCCAACCCCCGATCCCACTCCGGCTCATCCCCAAACCGCTCCACCAGAAAATCCAGCATGCTGCGCAAGGTCGCCGGCATGTGCTTGCGCGACGTGTACACCGCGTTCAGGTTCAGCTCCCGTGGCCGCGCCTCGGGCACTAGGCGCACCAGTTCGCCGCTGCGCAGCGCACTGGTCGCCTGGTAGGTGGGCAGCATGGCGATACCGGCGCTGGCCAGCGCAGCCTTCTGCAAGGTCATGGCCTCGTTGGCGCTGATATTGCCCTGTACCGGCACGGCGACACTCTGCCCGCCCACCTCGAAATGCCACAGGCTATGGCCGAAATAGGCATGGGTCAGGCAGTTGTGCCCGCTCAGATCCTCCACCCGCGCAGGTGTTCCGTGTTCGCGCAGGTACGCGGGGCTGGCGCAGACCACCGAGCGACACACGCTCAGGCGCCGGGCGATCAGGTTGGGGTCGACGTCGTTGCTGGTGCGGATCGCCAGGTCGATGCGTTCGTCCACCAGGTTGACGGTGCGATCGAGCATCTGCAGCTCCACCTTCACCCCGGGGTAGCGCTTGACGTAGGCCGCCAGCGCATCCACCAGTTGAGCCTGGCCGAACGAGGTGCTGACGCTGATGCGCAGCTCGCCGCGAGGGGCATCATCGGGCTGGCGCACGGCGTGCTGCAGGTCGCCGGCCAGTTCCAGCAGTTGCCGGCAGCGCGGCAATGTCTCCTGCCCGGCGGCGGTCAGGCTGAGCTTGCGCGTGGTGCGCTGCATCAGCCGGGCGCCGACCCAGTCCTCCAGCTCTGCCAGGTAGCGCGACACCACTGGCCGGGAAAGCTCCAGGTGATCCGCCGCTGCAGACTGGCTGCCCAGGTCGACGACGGTGACGAATACGCGCATGGCGTTGAGACGGTCCATGATTTGCCCGATTTCAGAAATGAACTATGTCGCAGCATCGCATTTTTTGTATTGAATCGGGCAACTAAGCTGTGCTCCATCGACTCACTCATCAGGAAGCAACGATGTCACTGTTCACGCCCCTGCGCGGCCTGCTGCTGGCCTGCGTCACCCTCGCTGGCCAGGCCATGGCAGCCGATCCGCTCAAGCTCGACGTCTACAACCCAGGCCACGACGCCATCTTCCCAGTCAGTTCGGTGATCGTCAGCGGCGAACACGACGCGATCCTGGTCGATGCGCAATTCGGCAAGGGCCAGGCCGAGCAGGTGGTCGAGCGCCTGCGCAAGAGCGGCAAGCAACTGACCACCATCTATATCAGCCACGGCGACCCGGACTACTACTTCGGCCTGGACACGCTCACCCAGGCGTTCCCCAAGGCCCGAGTGGTCGCGTCGGCCGCCACCGTTGCCCATATCCGCAAAACCATGGATGCCAAGCTCGCCTACTGGGGCCCGCAAATGGGCGCCGACAAACCGGCCAAGCTGGTCGTGCCACAAGTGCTCGACGGCAATCAGCTGAAGCTTGAAGGCCAGGCGCTGGAAGTCGTTGGCCTGGACGGCCCGCAGCCGGACCGCAGCTTTGTCTGGATCCCGTCGATCAAGGCCGTGGTGGGGGGTGTGGTGGTGTCCGAGCACATCCATGTGTGGATGGCCGACACCCAGACCGCGCAATCCCACGCCGACTGGCTGGGGACCCTGACCAGGATCGAGCAACTGGCGCCGCGTACCGTGGTCCCCGGGCACTACCTGGGCGACAGCAGCCGTTCACTGGAGGCCGTGCGCTTCACCGCCAACTACATTCGTGACTTCGATACCGAAACCGCCAAGGCCGGCAACGCCGACGCACTGATCGCGGCGATGAAAAAGCGCTACCCGAACCTGGCCGACGAAAGCTCCCTGGAACTGGGAGCCAAGGTCGCCAAGGGCGAGATGAAGTGGTAATCCCATTCAACCTGTTGGAGTGTTTCCCATGAGCAAGATCGCAATCATCGGCGCCACCGGGCGTGCCGGCAGCCAACTGCTGGAAGAGGCCCTGCGCCGTGGCCACAGCGTGGTCGCCATCGCCCGTGATCCATCGAAGCTGCAAGGCCGGGACGGCGTGACCGTCAAGGCGCTGGACGCCAAGGACAGCGCCGCCCTGCAGGCGGCGGTCAGCGGCTGCGACGCGGTGCTGAGCGCCGCCCATTTCTCCACCCTTGAACCCCAGGCCGTCATCGAGCCGGTCAAGCGCGCCGGCGTGAAGCGCCTGCTGGTGGTGGGCGGTGCCGGCAGCCTGCTGTTGCCGTCCGGGCAGCGGGTGATCGACAGCCCGGATTTCCCCGAGGCCTACAAGGCTGAGGCCAATGGCGGCGTGCGCTTCCTCGATGCCTTGCGCCAGGAATCGGCACTGGACTGGACCTTCCTGTCGCCGTCGGCGGAGTTCGTTGAGGGGGAGCGCAGCGGGCACTACAAACTGGGCAAGGATCACCTGTTGATCGGTGCCGAGGGCAAGAGCTGGATCACCTTTGCCGACTATGCGATCGCGATGATCGATGAGCTAGAGAAGCCGGCGCACTCGAAGACGCGGTTCACCGTCGGTTACTGAGTCGCCTGTATTGGCCCTATCGCCGGCAAGCCGGCTCCCACAGGTACAGTGCCGGCCTTGAGAGACACACGATCCATGTGGGAGCTGGCTTGCCAGCGATGAGGCCAGAGCAAGCAACACAAGGCTCAGCGGGGCGCAACGCGCCCCCGGCGTTCTAGTGCCTGGCACGCTCCTGCAGCCACTCCATCAATTCGACCAACCCCGCCGCCATGGTCTTCGACGGGCTCACCAGGTAATACCCTTTCCCGGTCGTGACCTTCAGCCCGAATGGCATGCACAGCCGCCCGCTGCGCAGGTCATCGCCGATCAGCGCCCAATCGCCGATGGCGATCCCCGTGCCCTGCGAAGCCATGGCCATCGCCATGTCCAGGGTCTCGAAATGCTGCTTCGGTCCTTGCGGCTCGAACCCGGCTCCCGCCGCCTGCAACCACAGCCGCCAGTCATGTTCGTCCCGCGAGGGGTGCAGCAGCATGTGCCGCAACAGGTCCTGCAACTGCTGCAATGGCAATGGCCCGTTCAGCAGCGAGGGCGCGCAGACCGGCGTGAGTTGTTCATCGAACAGTTTGCGCACCTGCAGCCCGTGGTTCGGTACGGCGCCATACACCACGGCGGCATCGAAACCTTCATGGCGGAAGTCCACCCCGTGCTGCACCGTAGTGGTCAGCTCCACCGGCACGTCCGGGCGCAAGGCCTGCCATTCCATCAGGCGTGGCAACAGCCAGCGCATCACGCAGGTTGGCGCCTTGAGCTGCAGCGTGCTGCTGCGCCCGCCCACCTCGCGCACGCCTTGCTCGACCAGGGCGAAGATCTGTTGCACCCGCGGCAGCCAGTCCTGCCCTTCGCGGGTCAGTGCCAGGCCACGCGCCTGGCGCTGGAACAACGGGTAGCCCAGGTGCTCCTCGAGCCCGGCGATCTGCCTGCTGACCGCACCCTGGGTGATGTGCAGCTGCTGCGCGGCGCGGGTGAAGTTGCAGTGCTGGGCGGTAACCAGGAAGGTATGCAGGGCGGGCAGGGGCGGTAGCCGTTTCATCGTGGTAAGCCATGATGTGAAGTCATGGCTAGTATGTGTTTTTTTGCATTGTGGCGGTAGCCGCAGATTGGTTCCATGAACACCGATTTCAACAAGATTCGGGTATTCGATCATGGCAACCTGCGGCGAAATGTTGGTCAAACTCCTCGAAGACTATGGTGTTGACCATGTCTTCGGTATTCCCGGTGTGCATACCGTGGAGCTGTACCGTGGCCTGGCGGCGTCATCTATCCGCCACATCACCCCGCGCCACGAACAAGGCGCCGGGTTCATGGCCGATGGCTACTCGCGCACACGCGGCAAACCGGGGGTGTGCTTCATCATCACCGGCCCAGGCATGACCAATATCACCACCGCCATGGGCCAGGCCTATGCCGACTCGATCCCGATGCTGGTGATCTCCAGCGTGCAGTCGCGCAGCCAGCTCGGCGGTGGGCGCGGCAAGTTGCATGAGCTGCCCAACCAGTCCGCCCTGGTCGCCGGCGTGGCAGCCTTCTCGCAAACGCTGATGAGCGCCGATGACCTGCCCCAGGTGTTGGCCCGGGCCTTTGCCGTGTTCGATGGCGCGCGGCCACGCCCGGTGCATATCGAGATTCCGTTGGACGTGCTGGTCGAGCCTGCCGATCACCTGCTGGCGGCACGCCCCGTGCGCACCAGCCGCGCGGGCGCTGCGCCGCAGGCGGTGCGGCAGATGGCCGAGCGCCTGGCCAAGGCGCGTCGGCCACTGATTCTCGCCGGCGGTGGTGCGTTGGCCGCCGGCGCGGCGCTGGCCCGTCTGGCCGAGCACTTGCAGGCGCCAGTGGCGCTGACCATCAATGCCAAGGGGCTGCTGCCGGCGAACCACCCATTGCAGATCGGTTCGACCCAGACGCTGCCGGCGACCCGCGCGCTGGTCGCCGAGGCCGATGTGGTGCTGGCCATCGGCACCGAGCTGGCCGAGACCGATTACGACGTGACCTTCAAGGGCGGCTTTGAGATCCCCGGCAGCCTGCTGCGCATCGATATCGACCCAGACCAGACCGTGCGTAACTACCTGCCCGAGCTGGCGCTGGTGGCCGATGCCGAGCAGGCCGCCGAGGCGCTGCTCGCTGCCCTGCAAGCGCAGCCGCAGCCACCCCGCGACAGCGAGTGGGGCGCCGCGCGTGCCGCGCGTCTGCGCCAGGACAATGCGGCGACCTGGGACCCAGTGACCCTGAGCCAGACGCGCCTGCTGACCGGCATCCTGGAAACCTTGCCCAATGCCATCCTGGTCGGTGATTCGACCCAGCCGGTGTACACCGGCAACCTGACCCTGGACATGGCTCAGCCACGCCGCTGGTTCAATGCGTCGACCGGCTACGGCACCCTCGGCTATGCCTTGCCTGCCGCCATGGGCGCCTGGCTGGGCAGCGCCGAAGTGCCCGCCCGGCGAGCGCCGGCGGTGTGCCTGATCGGAGACGGCGGCCTGCAGTTCACCCTGCCGGAACTGGCCAGCGCGGTGGAAGCGCAGGTGCCGCTGATCGTGCTGCTGTGGAACAACCAGGGGTATGAGGAAATCAAGAAGTACATGGTCAACCGGGATATCGAGCCCGTGGGCGTGGATATCCATACCCCTGACTTCGTCGGTGTGGCGCGGGCGTTGGGGGCCGAGGCCGAGAACGTGGGTGATGTCGCGCAGTTGCAGGCGGCGCTGGGACGGGCGGTGGAGCGCCGCGGGCCGACGCTGATCCAGGTGGATCAGGGGCAGTGGCAGGCTGCAGTGGTGGGATAAGCCGTCGTGATCCATCGCGGGGCAAGCCTGCCCCCACGATCTGGAACCATTCAGATCGTGGGAGCGGGCTTGCCCCGCGATGTGTTCACTCAGCCAGCGCTGGCACGCAACCGCGCCACATCTCTGATCGGCGGCGCGCCATACAGCCGGCTGTATTCACGGCTGAACTGCGATGGGCTCTCATACCCCACCCGATACCCCGCCACCGCCGCTTCCAGCCCGTCATTGAGCATCAGCCGCCGCGCCTCTTGCAGGCGCAACTGTTTCTGGTACTGCAACGGGCTCATCGAAGTCACCGCCTTGAAGCGGTGATGCAGGGTCGAGGTGCTGAGGTTCACTTCGCGTGCCAGGTCTTCGATGCGCAGCGGTTGCTGGTAATGCTGGTTGAGCCAGCTGATCGCCTGGCACACCCGGTGAGTCTGGCTGTTGGACAGGGCGATCTCGTACAGGCGGTGGCCCTGCGGCCCGCGCAGCAGGCGGTAGAGAATCTCGCGGCGGATCAGCGGCGCGAGGATCGGGATATCGCGCGGCGTATCCAGCAGGCGGATCAGGCGCAGCAGGGCATCCAGCAGCTGCGGGTCGCTTTTTTCGACGAACAGGCCGCGGCCGGAAGGCAAGTTGGGCACCACCATCGGGCTGCTTTCGGCGATCAGCTGGCTGATCTGCGCCGGGTCGATGTCCAGGCGCAGGCCGAGGGCCGGGTGTTCCGGGCTGGCCTTGAGCAGCGCGCCGCTGATCGGCAGGGTCACCGACACCACCATGTAGTTCAGTGGGTCGTAGGCATAGTGCTCATCGCCCAGGATCAGGGTCTTGCTGCCTTGGGCCAGGACGCACAGGGCCGGCTGGGCCAGTGCGGGCATGCCGCGAATATCCTCGCGGTAGCAGGTGAGGTAGAGGTCATCGATGGGCGAGGCCGGGCCATAGGGTTCACCGGCATGGCGCAGGATCAGCCCGGCCAGCTCCTGGCGCTGCTGTTCCAGGGAGGGTTCAAGGGGCGGGGGAGTGGTCATGGCGGGTTTCCTCTGCTGACCGACGCAGCATAGGTTTGGGCAATGCCGGGCGCTAGTCGGATGCTGCAGATCGATTGCCTGATCCTGCAGCGCTGCAGGATCAGGCAATCGGCCGGCAGTAATGGCCTAACGTCGCGCGAGGGGGGGCCCCTAACCTTGGCAGCCTGTTTCTCGCCCCTGGCTTCAAGGAGATCGTTCATGACCCTTCAGCAACCGGTCACTCATTTGGCGTTCATCCGCGCCAGCAACGGTCGTTCCGCGGAACTCGGCGTACGCCTGCGCGACTTGCTCGAGCCTACGCGGCGCGCGCCGGGTTGCCTGGCGTTCAGTGTGCAACGCTCGCAAGTCGATGCCGACCTGTGGCTGCTCAGCGGCAGCTGGTGCGACCAGCAGGCGATGAGTGGCTATTTCGCTTCGCCGACGCTGAACGTGTTCGGTGAGCTGGTGCAGGCGCAAGTGGTCAGCAGCCTGGACCTGCATACCTTTGCCTGATCTTGCGGCCCGATTGCGCCCCCCCCCATATCCTGTGGACTTGCACATTCCCTGTAGGAGCGGCCTTGTGCCGCGAAAGGGCTGCGCAGCGGCCCCGGCAATCTATGTGGTAACGCTGGGGCTGCTCTGCAGCCCTTTCGCGGCACAAGGCCGCTCCTACAGTTCCAACGCTTGTGGGAGCCGGCTTGCCGGCGATGGGGCCGGAACAGGCAACCCGGTCGGTGTACAATGCCGCCCCTCGATCACACAGGCGCAGAGCAGCATGGCACGTAAAGAATTCCCTCACTTCGAAGCGGTTTCGGCGATGGTCCCGGTGGAAGGCGGCGGCTACAACGCGGCGATTGCCGTGAAGGCCCTGAACATGGGCGGTGCGCCGCGCTTCCACAAGGTCCTCGAGGGCCAGGTGTTCACCTCCGCCATCGCCGCCGACGCGGCTGCCTGCGCCGAACTCGAACGCCTGCAGGGCGTGGGTGAGGAAGGCGAACTGATCTTCTGATCAGACCTGCGGGCGGCTCATCTTGAACAGCTCGCCCAATGCGAAGTAATCCGCCGGGCCGCCGCCACGCAGGATCGGTTCGGCGGCAGCGGTGTCGTAGATGCCATCCTTGAGCAGGTGTTCGGCAATGTGCACGGCCACCACTTCGCCAAGAATCAGCCAACTGGGCACCATTTCCTGGTCGGCCCGCTTGAGCTGGATGATCTGGCTCACCTTGCATTCGAAACTCACCGGGCTCTCGCCCACCCGTGGCACCTTGACCACCTTCGAGGCAGCTGGCGTAAGGCCGCTGAGGACGAACTCGTCGACCTCCGCCGCCACGGCGGCGCAGCTCTGGTTCATTTGTTCGGCCAATGGCCGGGTGGCCAGGTTCCAGACGAACTCGCCGGTCTGCTCGATGTTGTTCAGGCTGTCTTTGCGCCCGACGCTGCAGAAACCGATGATCGGCGGGATGTAGTTGAAGGCGTTGAAGAAACTGTAGGGCGCCAGGTTAAGGCGGCCTTCGCGGTCGTGGCTGGAGATCCAGCCGATGGGCCGGGGGCCGACGATGGCGTTGAACGGGTCGTGGGGCAGGCCGTGGCCTTTGGCGGGTTCGTAGTAGTACATCTGCGCTAGGCCGGGAGGCCCTTCCTGGTTGGGAACGAGGCGCCTAGTGTGCCAAGGCTTTGCCTGGCTGGAAATGATCAAGCCCGGCCGAAGCCGGGCTGGTTGCACGCTGCCAGCGATCAGCTGAAGCGGTGGGCGTTGGTGCGGTCGAAGCCGTTTTCGGCGAAGCGTTGGCCGTTGGTGCGGTCGAAGCCGTCTTCGGCGAAGCGTTGGCCATGGGTGCGGTCGAAGCCGTCTTCGGCGAAGCGTTGGCCATTGGTGCGGTCGAAGCCGTCTTCAGCGAAGCGTTGGCCATTGGTGCGGTCGAAGCCATCTTCGGCAAAGCGTTGGCCATTGGTGCGGTCGAAGCCGTCTTCGGCGAAGCGTTGGCCGTTGGTGCGGTCAAAGCCGTCTTCAGCGAAGCGTTGGCCACCGGTGCGATCAGAACCATCTTCTGCGTAGCTGTTCAACTGGCTCTGGACGGCGGCGAAGGTGTGGGCACTGGTACGGTCGAAACCGTCTTCGGCGAAAGCGCCAGTGGTCAGAACCGAGAGGGTCAGGGCGAGGATCAGTTTGTTTTTCATGGTCGTTGCTCCGGTGGATCAGTGGGTTGTTTGTTTCTATGGGTTCAATGCTACGCCGATTAAATTGATTAAAAAGCGCAAAAAATAACGCTAAATAATCGATTAAATCGATTGTTATGGGCGTGGCTGCCCCTCGCCGAAAGTAGTACCTGGCCTTGTCAGGCCATGGGAACGATGCGGCTTTTTCAGTTGGCCAAGCATGGCGGGTGGGAATTAATGCCGAATTAACAGCTCACGAGCGTTCGTCGTACGCGACCAACGCTTTTTTCATACAACTCCAACCGTTTTTTCAGACAGCGCTCTTCACCATCGCCGCACTTAAAAACTGGAGCGGCACAACGATGAACAAACTCCCGCAAATCACCCTGGCCTTCTGGGTCATGAAGATCTGCGCTACCACACTCGGCGAGACGGCGGGCGACCTGCTGTCCATGACCCTGAACATTGGTTATGCGATGAGCTCGCTGTTGCTGATCAGCGTGTTTCTGCTGACCCTGGTCACCCAGCTCTACTCGCGCCGCTACAACCCGATGCTCTATTGGCTGGTGATCCTCTCCACCAGCACTGCCGGCACCACCATGTCCGACTTCATGGACCGCACCCTGGGGCTGGGTTATGCAACAGGCTCGGCGCTGCTGATCGGCATCCTGCTGCTGACCTTTGCGGTGTGGCGCCTGAGCGGCAACCCGCTGGATGTCACCCGTATCAAGAACCGCAGCGGTGAGCTGTTCTACTGGGTGGCGATCCTGTTCTCCAACACCCTCGGCACCGCGCTGGGCGACTACCTGGCCGACGATTCGGGGCTGGGCTTCGCCGGCGGTGCGCTGCTGATCGGTTCGGCAATCGCCGTGGTGGCGGCTGCCCGCTACTGGACCAAGATCTCCGGCGTGGTGCTGTTCTGGATCGCCTTCGTGCTCACTCGCCCATTCGGTGCGACCCTGGGCGACGTGCTGACCAAGACCCACGAGAAGGGCGGGCTGGACTTCGGTACCGTGGGTTCGTCGATGGTGCTGGGCGGGGTGCTGCTGGTGCTGGTGCTGGCGGCCACCTACTACCAGCGTCGTGAGCCGCAGCGGGCGATGGAGATGTCCTGAGTGACAGATATTCGGCTCATTGCGTGAGCCGAATAAGCCCGCTATTCGGCTCAGGCTCAAATCACAGCCAATAAAAAGGGGCGCCCCGTCAGCCGGAGCGCCCCTTGTTCATTGCGGTGCAGCCAATCAGTCAGTGGTGATCCGCGAGTGCTGCTTGGTGTCTTTCATGGTTGCGTATACCAGCAGCGAGCAGGCGATGCAGCCGGTGACGTACCAGTAGAAGCCGGTTTCCATGCCGTTGCTCTTGAACCACAGGGCTACGTACTCGGCAGTACCGCCGAAGATCGATACGGTCAGCGCGTACGGCAGGCCGACGCCCAGGGCGCGGATTTCGGTGGGGAACAGCTCGGCTTTGACCACGGCGTTGATCGAGGTATAGCCGCTGACGATGATCAGCGCGGCCATGATCAGGAAGAACGCGCCCCACCAAGTCTGCACGGTGTGCAGGGTGCTGAGGATCGGCACGGTGAACAGGGTGCCGAGCACGCCGAAGGCGATCAGGATCGGGCGACGGCCGATCTTGTCGGAAAGCCCGCCGATGATCGGCTGCAGGCACATGAACAGGAACAGCGTGGCCGCCGAGATGGTGGTCGAGTCGCTGATGCTCATGCCCACGGTGTTGACCAGGTACTTCTGCATGTAGGTGGTGTAGGTGTAGAAGGCCAGGGTGCCGCCCATGGTCAGGCCGACCACGGTCATCAGCTCTTTGGGGTGGCGCATCAGGGTGCGCATCAGGCTCTCTTTGGACTTCTCTTTCTTGGTGAAGGAGGCGGTTTCTTCCATGCCACGGCGCAGGTACAGGGCAACCACCGCGCACAGCGCGCCGATCACGAAGGGTACACGCCAGCCCCAGGCATACAGCTGCTCGGTGGTGAGGGTCTGCTGCAGGATGATCAGCACCGCCAGGGCGATGAGCTGGCCGGAAATCAGGGTCACGTACTGGAAGCTGGAGAAGAAGCCACGGCGTTCCTTGCTGGCCATCTCGCTCAGGTAGGTGGCCGAGGTGCCGTACTCACCGCCCACCGACAGGCCTTGCATCAGGCGCGCGACCACCAGCAGAACCGGTGCGGCAACGCCGATGGTCTCGTAGCCAGGGGTGAGGGCAATGACCAGGGAGCCGGCGCACATCAGCAGCACCGAGGCCATCAGCGCGGCCTTGCGGCCTTTGCGGTCGGCGTAGAGGCCCATAAGCCAGCCACCGATCGGGCGCATCAGGAAGCCCACGGCGAAGATCGCAGCGGTATTGAGCAGTTGTGCGGTGGTGTCGCCGGCGGGGAAGAACGCTTTGGCGAAGTACAGCGAGAACGCGGCGTAGACGTACCAGTCGTACCATTCGACCATGTTGCCGATGGAACCACTGAAGATCGATTTGAGGCGGCTGGCGGTGGTTTTTTCCGCGGCGGGCGCGGCGGCCGCCCCGCTGGGCAGGGTGCTGGCGTTATCCATCAGGGATACCTTCTCGTTGTTTTTGTGGAGCGCGCTCGGGGCGCAGCTTGAGAAGGGTTTTGCAGGAGCTGTGCCAAATGGGTGCGGGGTGATCCATTCGGGGGCGCGTTACGCCCCGTCGCGACACAAGGCCGCTCCTACAGGCCTTGCAGTGCTTGGGTTCCCGCGATCCCTGTAGGAGCGGCCTGGTGTCGCGATGGGCTGCGAAGCAGCCCCGGCAATTCGACAGGTGATAAGCGAACTTCCGCTCATCCGCCTGATTCGATAAGCGGAAATCCGCTCATTCGCTGCCGAGAAAATCCTCACGCACCAGTCCATGGCGCTGCATCTTCTCGTTCAGCGTACGCCGTGGCAGCTGCAACGCCTCCATCACCCCTTTGATCTCGCCCTTGTGCTGGCGCAGCGCAGCGCGCAGGCATTGGGCTTCGAAGGCCTCCATCTGTTCGCCCAGCGACTGCCCGCCTGGCAGGCTCTCAAGGTTCGGCGAATCCAGCCCCAGGGCATGACGCTCGGCAGCATTGGCCAGCTCACGCACATTGCCCGGCCAGTCGTGGGCCAGCAGTTGCGCCAATCGCCCTCCACTGACCGGTGGGGCATGGCGGCCCAGGCGTTCGGCGGCCGTGCGGGCGAAGTGTTCGAACAGCAGCGGGATGTCTTCACGCCGCTCGCGCAGCGGTGCCAGGCGCAGCTCGGCAACGTTGAGGCGGTACGCCAGGTCTTCGCGAAAGCGCCCGGCACGGGCCTCTTCCAGCAGGTCCGGCTTGGTCGCGGCAATGATGCGCAGATCGACGGCGATGCTCTGGTTGGCCCCCAGGCGTTCGAGCTTCTGTTCCTGGATCACCCGCAGCAGCTTGGCTTGCTGGGCCAACGGCATGCTTTCGATTTCGTCGAGAAACACGGTGCCGCCGTTGGCGTACTCCAGCTTGCCGATGCGTTTGCCCTGGGCGCCGGTGAACGCGCCGCTCTCATGGCCGAACAGCTCGGCTTCGAACAGGGTTTCGGGGATCGCCGCGCAATTGAGCGCGACGAAGGGCTTGCCTGCGCGCGGGCCAAAATCGTGCAGGCAGCGCGCCACCCGCTCCTTGCCGCTGCCGGTCTCGCCACGGATCAGCACGTTCACCGGCAGGCTGGCCAGGTCCAGCACCTGCCGGCGCAACTGTTGCAGCCCCTGGGACATGCCGAGCAGGCTGGTTTCGAGCTGCGCCTTGAGGTCGGCCTGCTCATGCAGGCGACGGTTTTCCAGTACCAGCCGGCGCTTTTCCAGGGCGCGGCCGAGGCTGCCCAGCAGGTGCTGCGGGGTGAAGGGTTTTTCCAGGAAGTCGTAGGCGCCGTTGCGCATCGCCTCCACCGCCATCGGCACATCACCATGGCCGGTGAGCAGGATCACGGGCAGGTCGGGGTCATCCTGTTGCAGCCGTTCGAGCAGTTGCATGCCGGAAAGCCCGGGCATGCGCACGTCGCTGAGGATCACCCCGGGGAAGTTGCGCGGCAGCTGCGCCAGGCAATCCTCGCCACGGGCGAACAGTTGCACGCTGAAGCCCGACAGGCTCAACCACTGTTCCACGGCGGTGCGGATACTGGCTTCGTCATCGACGACGATCACTGAATTCAACATACCGGCTCCAGGTCACGGGGTAGCGTCAGGCTGAAACGCGCGCCGCCCGGCAGGTTTTCGACCTGCAGGCAGCCGCCGGCATCGACCACGATGCCATAGGAAATCGCCAGGCCCAGGCCCAACCCTTCACCCACCGGCTTGGTGGTGAAGAACGGGTCGAACACCTTGGCCAGGTCGGCCGGCTCGATGCCGCCACCGGAGTCGAGCACGCTCAGGCGCCACTGGCCGTCGTCGAGCTCGATGCGGATCTCCAGGCGTTTGTAGCGCTTGTCGGCCATGGCGTCGAGGGCGTTGCGCAGCAGGTTGATCAGCACCTGCTCAAGGCGGATCGCATCGCCGCGGACCCAGGCCGGGCGGGCGAGGTACAGCGCTACGTCCACCGCTTCGGCGTGGATGCGCGCATCGAGCAGGTGCAGCGCCTGGTCGACCACCGTGGCCAGGTCCAGGCGCTCGCGCAGCCCGCCGGGGCTGTTGCGGGCGAAGGTCTTCAGGTGGCCGGTGAGCGCGGCCATGCGCGTGAGCATCTGCTCCAGCGGCTCCAGGGCCTGGCGCGCCTGGTCGTAACGGCCATGGTCGAGCAGCAGGCGCAGGGTTTCCAGCTGCATGCGCTGGGTGGTCAGCGGCTGGTTGATTTCGTGGGCCAGGGCGGCGGACATCTGCCCCAGCGCCGCCAGCTTGGCCGATTGCACCAGGCCTTCCTGGGCGGTGCGCAGTTCGCGGGTGCGCTCCTCGACCTGGCGCTTGAGCTCTTCGCGGCTGCGCTGGCGCAGGCGAGCCAGGCGCAGGCGCTGGCTGACGAACAGCGCGGCGAACACCAGGGTCAGCCAGATCGCGGCGGCGGCCAGGGCGGCGTTGCGGCCATCCTCGGCGACCTGTGGCTTGCGCAACAGGTGCAGGGTCCAGCCTTCGGCTTCCAGCGGCAGGCTTTCCCAGAGGTATTCGGCGGCGCCGTCGGGGCCCTGCACGCGGGTCAGGTGGCTGTTGTCGGCGAAGCGGGTCAAGGCCTGGTGCTGCAGGGGCACCAGCGGCTGCTTGTCGTACTGGCGGGTTTCAGCCAGTTCGGCGCGGTCGGCGCCGCTCAGCGGTTGCAGTTCGCGGTAGCGCCAGCCGTCCTGGTTGGCGATGAAGGTGATGCCACGGGCGTCGCTGACCAGCAGGATATCGCTGCCCTGGCGCCACTCGCGTTCAAGCTCGGGGAACTCCAGCTTGACCACCATGGCGCCGAGGAAACGACCATGTTCGTCGTTGACCGCGCTGGCCAGGAAATAGCCCGGCACGCCGCTGGTCACGCCGACCGCGTAGAAGCGGCCGCTGCCCTGGCTGCGGGTCTGTTTGAAATAGGGGCGAAAGCCGTAGTTGGAGCCGACATAGGTGGTCGGCAGGCGCCAGTTGCTGGCCGCGATGGCCAGGCCGGTGCGGTCGAGCAGCTCCAGGGTGGAGGAATTGGCGGCGCCGTTGATGCGCTCGAGCTTGTGGTTCAGGGCATTTTGCACCGGGTCGGTGACCGGGCCGCGCAGGGCGTCGATCAGTTCCGGGTCCAACGCCAGTACCGCAGGCAGGGCGCGGTAACGCTCGATCAGGGTGTGCAGGTTGTTGGCGTACAGGCCCAGCTGTTGGCTGGCCCGCTGCGCATCGGCCCGCATGGCCTCGCGCTTGGCCTGGTGCATGGCCCAGCCGGCGCTGAGGCCGGTGCCGACCAGGATCAGCAGGATGATCAGCCCCAGACGCAGGGCGCGGAAGGAAGAGGGCATGGGGCGGATCCGGGGTGTCGGTTTTCAGGTCCGGCTTCTTCGCTGGTAAACCCGTTCCCACAGGTATCGAGAAGCCTGTGGGAGCGGGTTCACCCGCGAAGAAGCCAACGCAGATGTCAGAGCAGTTCGAAGCTCTGCTGCTGCACCGCCTGCGAGTCCAGGCCGATCTGCACATTGAACTGACCCGGCTCGGCCACGCGCTGCAGCTGGCCATTGTAGAACTTCAGGTCTTCTTCACTGATGTCGAAGGTCACGGTACGTGCTTCACCGGCCTTGAGCATCAGCTTCTGGAAGTTCTTCAGTTCTTTCACCGGGCGGCTCATCGACGCGCTCTGGTCCTGCAGGTACAGCTGGACCACGGTCTCGCCGTCACGTTTACCGGTGTTCTTCACCGTGATCTTGGCCTTGAGGGTTTCGCCGCGCTTGAGTTCGGTGCGCGACAAGGTCAGGTCGGTCAGGTCGAAGCTGGTGTAGCTCAGGCCGTAGCCGAACGGGTACAGCGGGCCGTTGGGCTCCTCGAAGTACTGCGAGGTGTAGTTGCCCGGCTTGCCGGGGGTGTACGGGCGGCCGATGCGCAGGTGGTTGTAGTACATCGGGATCTGCCCGACCGAGCGCGGGAAGGTGATGGCCAGGCGGCCCGACGGGTTGTAGTCGCCGAACAGCACGTCGGCGATGGCGTTGCCGCCTTCGGTGCCGCTGAACCAGGTTTCGAGCAGCGCATCGGCCTGTTCACGTTCCCAGGCGATCGACAGCGGGCGGCCGTTCATCAGCACCAGCACCAGCGGTTTGCCGGTGGCCTTGAGCGCCTTGATCAGGTCGCGCTGCACCGCCGGGATTTCCAGGGTGGTGCGGCTCGACGATTCGTGGGACATGCCACGGGACTCACCGACCACGGCCACCACCACGTCGGCCTGCTGGGTGGCCTTGACCGCTTCGTCGATCAGCACGGCGGCCGGGCGCAGGTCGTTGACGATTTCCGGGGCATCGAAGTTGAGGAAGTTGAGGTAGTCGAACATGGCCTTGTCGCCGGTCACGTTCGAGCCTTTGGCGTAGACCAGCTTGGCCTTGCCCTCGACGGCGCGGCGCAGGCCTTCGCGTACGGTGACCGAGTGCTGTGGCTTACCGTCGGCGGCCCAGCTGCCCATCATGTCGATGGGGGCGTCGGCCAGCGGGCCGACCAGGGCGATGGTGCCGGCCTTCTTAAGCGGCAGGGTCTGCTCGCGGTTCTCCAGCAGCACCAGGCTGCGGCGTGCCACGTCGCGGGCGGCGTCGCGGTGCAGGCGGCTGTCGGCGTAGTAATCCTGAAGGTCAGTCTCAGGCTTGCCGATGCGCACGTACGGGTCCTTGAACAGGCCCATGTCGTACTTGGCGCCGAGCACTTCGCGCACCGCCTGGTTCAGCTCGCCCTGGGTCACTTCGCCGGACTTGAGCAGGCCTGGCAGCTCTTCGCCGTACAGGGTGTCATTCATGCTCATGTCGATGCCGGCCTTGATCGCCAGCTTGGCCGCTTCGCGACCGTCGCGGGCCACGCCATGGCGGATCAGTTCCTGGATGGCGCCGTGGTCGCTGATGGTCACGCCCTTGAAGCCCCACTCCTTGCGCAGCAGGTCGTTCATCAGCCAGGTGTTGGAGGTGGCCGGCACGCCGTTGATCGAGTTCAGCGCCACCATCACCCCCCCCGCACCGGCGTCCAGCGCGGCGCGGTAGGGCGGCAGGTATTCGTTGTACATCTTCGGCAGGCTCATATCGACCGTGTTGTAGTCGCGCCCGCCCTCCACCGCGCCATACAGGGCGAAGTGCTTGACGATGGCCATGATGCTGTCGGGCTCGGCCGGGCTCTTGCCCTGGAACGACTTGACCATCACCTGGCCGATCCGCGAGGTGAGGTAGGTGTCTTCGCCGAAGCCTTCACTGGTGCGGCCCCAGCGCGGGTCGCGGGCGATGTCGACCATCGGCGCGAAGGTCATGTCCAGCGAGTCGGCGGCGGCCTCGATGGCCGAGGTGCGGCCGACCTTGGCGATGGCGTCCATGTCCCAGGTCGCGGCCAGGCCCAGGCCGATCGGGAAGATGGTGCGCTCGCCATGGATGGTGTCGTAGGCGAAGAACATCGGGATCTTCAGGCGGCTGCGCATGGCGGCGTCCTGCATCGGCCGGTTCTCGGGGGCGGTGCGCGAGTTGAAGGTGCCGCCGATGCGCCCGGCGGCAATCTCTTCGCGGATCTTCTCGTGGGGCATTTCGGGGCCGATGCTGATCAGGCGCAGTTGGCCGATCTTTTCGGCCTCGGTCATCTGGCTGACCAGATGGTCGATGAATGCCTGCTTGTCTTGCAGGGGCGGGGCGGAGGGGGCGGCAAGGGCCGCCTGACTGGCAAGGCCCATGGCCAGGCCCAGCAAAGACAGTTTCATCATCAATTCCGTTGTTGAGTAGGGCGGTTGGCCGAGAACTTTCGTACGCCTGTTGTTATGAGGTCCGCTGGCGATTTTTTGGATCATTCGTCCATGATCCGACGCAGCCGCGGATTATGCCTTATATGAGGCGCTTGTTGAGATACACTCTCGCCACCCCGATGCCGGGATAACAACGATAAGAACGCTCAAGAGACGATGGCATGACCGAATACGAACAGCGTCAGATCGCCGAGGCGATCGCACGCGTCGAGCGGCGCACCGACGCGGAACTGGTGACCGTGCTGGCGCGCCGCGCCGACGACTACCCCTATCTGCCCCTGCTCTGGGCGGCGCTGCTGGCGCTGATCATCCCGCTGCTGTTGCACCGCTGGCAGGGCGGGATCGGCCTCAACGGCCTGCTACTGGCGCAGATGCTCACCTTTATCGCCCTGTGCCTGTTGCTGCGCCATCCTCGCCTGGCTGCCTGGCTGGTGCCGGCGCTCCTGCGCCGGCGACGTGCTTCCGGGCTTGCCCGGCAGCAATTTCTCGAACTCAACCTGCAGCGCACCGCTGGGGCTACCGGGGTGCTGATCTTTGTCAGCGAGGCCGAGCGGCATGTCGAGATCCTGGTCGATGAAGGGATCGCCCGGCACCTGCCGGCCCAGGCCCGCGAAGCGATCGTTGCGCGGTTCACCGAGCAGGTCTGCCAGGGCCATACCCTGCAAGGCTTCGTCGACTGCATTGAGGCGTGCGGCGAACTGCTCAGCGAGCATGTACCGCCCACCCATGCGCGCAACGAGCTGCCCAACCGCCTGGTGATCCTCGATTGAGCCGCGCCCATCGCGAAAACCTTCGCGATGGGCGGCCAGCGACGTAGAATGCGCGGCATTGCGCAACGCGCTCCCCGCATTCCGAGGCACCCGCTCCCCATGTCGTCCACTACTTCCGCCCCCACCGCGCCGGATGCGCGCGCCCAGTTCCTGAGCCTGCTGGGCGACGCCCTGGCCGATGGCAGCCTGGTCAAACTGGTGCTGGCCCGTCACGTGGGGGCCGACCAGACCCTCCAGCGGATCATCGCCAAACCGGTGCAGCTCAAGGGCGAGGCCTGCCTGCAACTGGTCTACCGCCACCAGACCCGCGACATCACCCGCAACCTGCCATTGGGCCAGGCGCAGGCACTGGTGGCCGAACTGCTGCCGGAGAGCTTTCGCAACGCTCACCTGTTCACCGGTGCGGGTGAAGTGCAACTGGAGTTCAGCAAGAAGGGCAAGCCGATGCTGCGCCGTCACCTGGCCCAGCAGGCACCCCGGGAAGCGGCGGCAGCTGGGCATGACCGCGAGAAGAAGCGTTACCTGGAACTGTCGCGGCCCTTCCTGCGCGACCTTGGGGTGACCGACGCTCAAGGCGCGTTGATCCCGTCGATGTCGCGCAAGTGGAAGCAGATCAACAAGTTCATCGAGGTCTTCGACCACGCCCTGGCCGGCGCGCCGGTGGCGGCTGATCAGGCCTTGCGGGTGGCCGACTTTGGCTCGGGCAAGGGCTACCTGACGTTCGCCATGCACGACTACCTGCGCAACACCCTCGGGCGCGAGGCACAGGTCACCGGCGTCGAGCTGCGCCCGGACATGGTCGAGCTGTGCAATGCCGCTGCTGCGCGCCTGGAGCACCCGGGGCTGGTGTTCGAGTGCGGTGACGTGCGCAGCGTGGTGCCGGAGGCCATCGAAGTGATGATCGCCCTGCATGCCTGCGACATCGCCACCGACTACGCCATCCACACGGGCATCCGCTGCAATGCGGCGATCATCATGTGCTCGCCGTGCTGCCACAAGCAGATCCGCCCGCAACTGCACAGCCCAGGGCTGCTGCAGCCGATGCTGCAGTACGGCCTGCACCTCGGGCAGCAGGCCGAGATGCTCACCGACAGCCTGCGCGCGCTGTACCTCGAGGCTTGCGGCTACGAGACCAAGGTCTTCGAGTTCATCTCGCTGGAGCACACCAACAAGAACAAGATGATTCTTGCGGTGAAGCGCAAACAGCCAGTGCCGGCGGGGGCGCTGCTGGAAAAGATTGCCCAGCTCAAGGCGTTTTATGGGGTGCAGGAGCATTGCCTGGAGACGTTGTTGCAGGCGGATGGATTGATCGCCGGGTAAGCACAAACTGTTGGGTGCCATTCCCGAAAGTGTGTAAGACGCCTCCCGAGCGCGTCTGGCGGCCGATATTGGTGTCGAGAGATCTGTAGTGTGGTAGCCATTCATGGTCCATGGTTGTCATTTGACAACCATGGATTGAGTGACCACACTGGAGAACATTTGATGCCGCGCCCCAGTCACGCCAAGAAAGAGGTCGAGCAGGCCTTGAGGCATGCTGAGTTCCATGGATGGAGAATCGTTGCGGGTGGAGGGCACTGCTGGGGAAAGATGTATTGCCCCTTAAACGATGCTGACTGCCGATGCGGGGAGCTTTGCGTCACCAGCATCTGGAGCACCCCGAAGAACCCAGGCAATTTCGCGCGTCAGCTAAGGCGTGTGGTGGACAATTGCACTGGAACCCGCAATACGGATACCGCAGTGAAGGCGGGAAAGGAGCAGTGACGATGGAATACGAGTTCACCCTCAAGTACCAACTTGTCGATGACGAAGAAATGGATGCACTCCTCGAGCGCCTGGCCGAAGCGGGTTGTGACGACGCCCTGGTCGGGATTGGTCAGCCCGGTCGCCTGTCGCTGGAGTTTGTACGGGAGTCGTCCAGTGCCGAGGAGGCGATCGAGAGCGCGCTCAGGGATGTTCGCAGCGCAGTGCCTGGCGCACGACTGATAGAGGCGACGCCCGACCTGGTCGGGCTGACCGATGTGGCCCAGATCGTGGGTGTGTCGCGCCAGAACATGCGCAAGCTGATGCTGGCGCACATGCACAGCTTCCCGGCCCCCATGCATGAAGGCAGTACCTCGCTCTGGCATCTCGCCGATGTATTGGCCTGGCTGCAGGCAAGGGGGAGTTACGACATCGGCCAGCAGATGCTGGATCTGGCTCGGGTCGCGATGACCGTCAATGTATCAAGCGCCCATGCACGGGTGTTCAAAGGGACAATGGCTTTGGCCGATTGAAGCTGTGCCGCTGGGGGCAGTTTCAACGGCGTCCTGTTGGCACCTCGATCGCCAACTCCGCCAGCCCCAGGGGATGCGTGCTGGCATCGAAGAAATGCAGCGCCGTCCCGTTCAGATCACCGAACCGCTCGACGAAATGCTGCTTCTGGTTCAGCACCGATGCCTCGCTCAACGGCCGGATGGCAATCAGCAGATGCGCCGGCCGCGCCTGGCGAATGGCGTCGAGCAGGTGCTGATCGCTGCTGTCCAGATGCTGGCCGAACAGGCAAATCCCCTCGTCCTCGTTGGCCAGTTGCCCCAGGCACCATGACAGGTAATCCGAGTTGCGGATCGCGCGCAGTTTCTCCTCGCTACGGAACTCGTTGACGAACAACGGCACCTCGCCGGGGATGTTCACGGCAAAACCGTCCAGCAATTCGGCGCACTCGGCGCTGCGCTGGCGGCTGGAGCCGTCAGGCAGTTTGAGCAGGTGCAGGCCGCCATGCAGGTGCATCACCCGGGTGCCTTCGCAGCGGGTGCGGCGCACGTCGAAGAAGCCCTGCTCGTCGAACAGCGTGGCAAAACCCTGTGGCGCATGCTGCATGGCCCACGGCAGGATCAGGTCGTAGTTGCTGGTGTAGACGCTGCGAAAGCCACGCAAGGCCTGGTTGATCGAGGCCAGGGTAGCCGCCGGCATCAATGGCCATGGCAGGTGCACGGTGCGCACTGCGTGAATCAGCGCTTCCTTGATCGAGTAGTAGCGGTTCAGCGGCGCGGTGGAGTTGATGGCCAGCGCGGCGTTGGCGCGGACAGTGTGGTTGAGGGTGCTCAGCAGCGGTTCGAACAGCTCTGTGCCGAGCGACTTGAACAGCGCCTGGTCACTGATCGCCAGGCCTTTCTTGCGGCCGGCACGCTGGGCTTCTTCGTACAGCGAGAAGTAGCCGAACGGTTTCCACAACGCCCGGCTGGCACCGTTGCCCAGCAACAGGGCGGTGCAGGGGTGGCGCTGGTTGAGGTCGGCCCAGGCGGGCAAGTGGGCGTCGAGTGCGGGCATGGGCGGTCCGTTGGGCGTGGCTCAAAACGCGGCGACTTTAGCATGTCATGCAACCTGTGCGAGGCATGTCGCGCGCAGAGACCGGTGCGGCAGCTCTGCAGCAATTTTCAATGCGACAAGGCCTTGAGCACGTGATCAGGGTCGTTGTGGATGGCCCGTAGCAGCGCTTTGGCAGGCCCCGTGGGCTCCCGGCGCCCCTGTTCCCAGTTACGCAGCGTAGCGACTTGCACATCGATCATCTCGGCGAAACGTACCTGTGACAAACCGGTGGCCTTACGGATTTCCCGGACTTGAAGGGCGTCGATTTCGAACTGGCGCGAGGGTTGGCGTTTGCCCTGGATGATTTCATCCATTTCTACAACGCTTTCCATCAGTTCGTCGAAGAGGCGGCTCATGGGTATCTCCAGTTTTCGATGACGGACTTCAAAGCCTTGCGCTGTTCGGCGGATAGCTCCGTTTGTTCGTTCTTCGCAAAGATGCAGAGCAAGGTGATATGTGACCTTGCCGTGAAGTGGTAGTAGATGACTCTGGCGCCGCCTCGCTTGCCGTGGCCATTCGCTGGGGCGCGGATTTTGCGCAGGCCGCCGGTCCCTTCGATGACATCCCCTGCATCGGGGGAAATCAAAAGACGAACCTGCAACAACCTGTAGGTTTCGTCGTCGAGCAGCTCTTTTGCGCGCTTGGTAAAGACAGCGGTTTCGGTAAAAAGCATAGCAGGGTATACGCCATTGGCGCAGTCACTTTTCACCAGCGATGCGCGGAGAGTGGAATGCCCGAAAGGCTACCTTCTCGCCGACACGGTACTGCATCGCTCCCCTCTGACAACGATGTAGGCGCCTTCCTCTACTTGTCGGCGGATTCCCTGCTCGTCCTGTTCCGCCATACCCGATACGCCCTGATCCCCGCTCGCACCGAGCCAAACAGCAATTTGTCCTCCATTTCCCGCGCCATCCCCGAGCGCACCAGCATGCGCAGAAAGGTGCCGCGGGCGCGGGCGATGGCGAAGTGGATGCCCTGGGCGGTGAGCGTGTCGCGCACCTCGCGCAGGGCGGCGATGCCGCTGACGTCGATACTGGTCACGGCTTCGGCGTCGAACAGCACCGCCTGGGGCTTGTCCACCCCCTGCACGGCGTCGAGCAGGCGCATCTTGAAGTAGTCGGCGTTGAAGAACAGGATCGCGTCGTCGAAGCGATACACCACCAGGCCTGGCACGGTGCGGGCGTCCTTGTGCTGGCGCACGTCCACCTGCCCCTCGACACCCGGCAGCCAGCCGAGTACCGCGTCGGTAGGCTGGTAGATGCTGTAGAGCAGGCGCAGGATGGCCAGGGTCACGGCAAACACGATGCCCGGCAGCACGCCCAGCCCCAGCACGCCGACCGTGGTCAGCAGGCACAGCCAGAATTCGAAGCGGCTGAGCTTGCGGATGGTCTTGAGCGACTTGATGTCGATCAGCCCCCAGCCGGCCATAAGCAGTACCGCGCCCAGCGCCGCCTGCGGGATCCAGGCCATGGGGGCGGTGAAGAACAGCAGGATCAGGGCAATCACCAGCGCGGCGATGATGCCCACCAGCTGGCTCTTGCCGCCGACCATGTCGTTGACCGCAGTGCGCGAGTCGGCGCCGCTGATGGCGAAGCCCTGGGAAATGCCGGCAGCCAGGTTGCTCACCCCGAGGGCGACGAATTCATGGTTGGCGTTGATCGCGTAGCCATGCCGGGCGGCAAAACTGCGGGCGGTGAGCATGGCGCTGCAGAAACTGATGGTGGCGATACCCAGGGCGTCACGCAGGAGGCTCTTGGTTTCCGCCAGGTTGCTTTGTGGCCAGGCCAGTTCGGGAATGCCCGCCGGTACCGGGCCAAGGATCGCCACGCCATAACGGTCCAGGCCGAGCAGCCCGGCCAGGGCCGTGAACACCACCACCGTGACCAGCGCTGCCGGCAGGCGCGGGTAGCGCCGCGGCAACCAGATCAGCAATGCCAGCCCAGCCAGGCCGATCGCCAGCGTCAGCCAATGGATCTCGCCCAGCCGCTGCAGGAAGTTGATCAAGCTGAGGATGAAACCGTCGCCCTCGATCTTGAAACCCACGACTTTGGAGAGTTGCCCGGCGAGCAGGCTGAGGCCGATGCCGTTGAGGTAGCCGATCAGGATCGGCCGCGAGAAAAAGCTGGCGATGAAGCCGGCGCGCGCCACCCCGGCGCCGATCAGCATCACACCCACCAGCACGGTGACGATCACCGACAGCTCGGCAATGCGCTGCGGGTCGCCCATGGCCAACGGGGCCACAGCGCCGCCGATCATCGCGCAAGTGGCGGCATCGGGCCCGACCATCAGTTGCCGCGAACTGCCGATCAAGGCGTAGACCATCATCGGCAACACGCAGGCGTACAAGCCGTACTGCGGCGGCAAGCCGACGATCTGGGCATAGGCGATGGCGATGGGGATCTGGATCGCGGCCACCGACAGGCCCGCCTGCAGGTCGGCGTGGAACCACTCGCGACGGTAATGCAGCAGGTTGGCCAGGCCCGGTAGCCAGCGGGAGAGAAACATGCGCAGTCCTTTGGATATGTTTCAGAAAGCTTAGGTGTTTTTGCGTGCTGAGCAGCACCGGGCATTTAAGCCAATCGGGCGCGGGATGACCATGGGCCAGGTCAATGAAGGGTGCGCATATGCAGGCGGCAGAAACGAAAAAAGGAGCCAAGGCTCCTTTTTACAGCGATGACGTCACTGGAACGCCATGCGGGGGAATGCGATTTGGAGCGGGTAGAGGGAATCGAACCCTCAACTAAAGCTTGGGAAGCTTTCGTTTTGCCACTAAACTATACCCGCGTCTGCGCCCGACTTTTTACCATAACCCCCTGCCAATTAATAGCCCAATGTCATAAAAGGCTGTCGGCAGCCTGCTGCCTGCGGATAAGCCAGGCATGCAGGTGCCGGTGCGCTTAGATAGCCAGTGCATGCTGCCCCTGCGTGTGGGTGTAGCGTTGACGGGACTCGCGCACGGTCGGCTTGAGGAAACCGAGCATGACCGAGCGGGTATCCTCGCAGGCGCTCTTGTGCTCCATGTCGAGGAAATGGCCGGCGCCATGGATCACGCTGAAGTGGCTTTGCCCCACATGTCTGCTGAACTGCCGCGCATCTTCGACGGTGGTGTATTCGTCACGGTCGCCGTTGATGAACAGCACCGGGATATCGATGTTGCGCGCGGCCTTCAGCGCTCGCTCCAGGTCGTGGTCGAGCACCTGGTTGATGTGGAAATGCATTTGCGCGTACTCGTGGCTGTCCAGGCTGCTGACATGCCGGTAGTTGAAGCGCTTGAACAGCGACGGCAGGTATTTGCCGATTGTGTCGTTGACCAGATTGCCCACCTGATAGCGATCGCAGGCGGCCAGGAACTGGCAGCCACGCTCCAGGTAGTCGCGCATCGGTTCGTTGATCACCGGCGAGAACGAACTGACGATGGCCTTCTTCACCAACCGTGGCTGGTGCGCCAGCGCCAGCAGGGCGCAGGCACCGCCCCAGGAGAACGACATCACGTGGTCGGCGTGGAAGTGCTCGATCAGCTCAAGGAGGATGTGCGACTCGGTCTCCTTGGTGATCAGCCGTTCCTGGCGGTTGTGGGGCTTGGACTTGCCGGCATAGGGCTGGTCGTACAGCACCACGTTGAATTGCGGGTGAAGGCTGCGCACTGTCTGTGCAAAGGACGCCGTGGTGGCCAATGATCCATTGATCAGGATGATGGTCTTTTCGGCGCCTTCCGCGCGATGGAACTCCGTGTAAACCCGGTACTGACCTTGGATATCAAGTACAGCAATTTCTGGCCTCATGTCATCGACTCCTGGCGCAAAAAAGGGTATTCGCGTCACCTGTTGGTCTGTGTGGCTGGTTCGTGAACTCGCGTTCGAATCAACCGCGCAGGCCGTTAGGGTGCACGTGCTTTATGACAGGTAGGCATTTGCCTGGAAGAAAACCGGTGGGCCCTTGTGTCGATCCCTGACGCGCGTGTCGACGGTATTGTTGTAGCGGGCGATTTACCGTGCCCCAAGGTGTCGAGACCCTGGGTGGCCGGCAAAAAGGTGTCTTGGACTGCATCCGTGACCGGTAAGTCACAGGCAGACCGACAAGTTGGCAGTCAAGCAGCGCAGGGCCGATCGCGCAAGTGAGTTTCTGGGGATATTTTGCAGCAAACCGCTGGGCGGTCGGTGTAGTGGAAAACTGCCAGGGCTACCCAATCGTTTGCGCGAAAAACGCCTGCGCAGGGCCTTCGCAGCGGCTCAGAAACAGGCGATTTCCGCGGCCGAAAGGTCCCTGTACTGGCCCGGCAACAAGGCCGGATCCAGCTCGATCATCCCCATGCTTTCGCGGTGCAGTTGCAGCACCTTGTTCTGAAAGTGGCCGAACATGCGCTTGACCTGGTGATAGCGGCCTTCGACGATCGCCAGCCGCGCTTCGCGGGGGCCGAGAATATCCAGCTGCGCAGGCTGGGTGGTCAGGTCTTCGAAGGCGAAATAGAAGCCTTGGCGAAACTTCTCGACGTAGTGGGCGCCGATCTCGTCCTCGGTCTGTACGTGGTAAACCTTGGCCAGCTTGGTCTGTGGCTGGGTCAGGCGGCGCGACCACTGGCCGTCGTTGGTCAGGATCAGCAGGCCGGTGGTGTTGTAGTCCAGGCGCCCGGCAATATGCAGGTCGTCGCGCCATGCAGGCGGCAGCAGGTCGAGCACGGTGCGGTGCTGCGGGTCGCTGGTGGCGCTGACGCAGCCCATGGGCTTGTGCAGCATCAGGTAGCGCGCCGGGCGGCCGGCCTGCAGCAGTTGTTCGTCCACCTCGACACGGCTGAACTCGCGTACCTCGTGCAGCGGGTCGGCGGTGATCACGCCATCCACGCGCACACGCCGCTGCACCAGCAGCAGGCGCACTTGCTGGCGGTTGAAACAGGGCAGGTTGGTGAGGAAACGGTCGAGGCGCATGGCGGCAGGTGGCGACAGATCGGCGCGCAGTCTAGCGGATCGCGGGGGACTGCGCTGCCTTGAGTTGCTCGTCCACTTTCGCGCACTGCGGGCACAGGCAGGCCTGGTTGCGCAGTTCGGCAGGCAGGGCTTCGATGATCGCCGGGTCGATGCTCACCGCGAAGCACCAGCACCCTTGGGTGGCGCTGGCCGGGTTGGCCAGGCCGCACTGGTTGGCGGCGCCGCAGGCAGGGCAGTGCTGGTTACTGGTCATGGTCGGGTCCGGGCATCTGGCTGCAGACGCGGTTGCGTCCGCCTTGTTTGGCACGATAAAGCGCGTGGTCGGCGCGGCTCAGCAGGCTGTGCAGGGTGTCGTCGCGCTGCAGGCCGGCGAGGCCGATGCTGACGGTCAGGCGCAGCGGTTGGTCGGCGTAACTGAAGATCAGTTGCTCGGTGCGCCGGCGGATCTTTTCGGCCACTTCGACGGCCTGGCGCCCTTCGGTTTCGCGCAGCAGCACGATGAACTCCTCGCCGCCCCAGCGGCAGAGTATATCGGACTGTCGCAGGCTGCCCTGCAGCACGTTGGCAAACTGGCGCAGCACTTCGTCGCCGGCCAGGTGGCCGTGGGTGTCGTTGAGTGCCTTGAAGTGGTCGAGGTCGATCAACAGGGCGACCAGCGGTGCACTGATGCGCTGCGCCTCGACCAGCGCCTGGCCGGCCAGCAGGTCGAAGCTGCGCCGGTTGGGCAGGCCGGTGAGGCTGTCGAGGGTGGCCAGGGCCTCGGCGTTGTCCTGATGGCGCTTGATCATGGCGTTGAGCAGCGACAGCACCACCAGGGTGATCATGGTGCAGATCGCCAGGTTCAGGTACAGCGACTGGCGGATGCGGTCCAGGGCACTGGTCTCGCGCTTGTCCACCAGCAGGTACCAGTCCAGTTCGGGCAGCGGGCGCACGTTGAGGAAGTGGCTGTGGCCGTCGTTATCGTAATACTCGTGGCTGCCGGCGGCAGGGGTCGGCATGCGCGCCAGCAGGTCTTTCCACTGGCTGCTGTCACTCAGTTGCTGCCCTGCGCGAAGTCCGTGGGGGCCGCCGTCAGAACCGGTCAGCAGCACCTTGCCCTGGGCATCGGTGAACAGCACCGAGCGATGGTAGCGGCGCTGGTAGTCATCGATCAGGCGCACCACCGACTCGACGCTCAAGCCCACCCCCACGGCACCGATGAAGCGCTGCTGGTAGTCGAGCACGCGGTAGTTGATGAATACCGTGAGCTTGTCCTGGTTGGCCATGTCCACGTCGACATTGATCTCGTAGGGCACGCTGGCCTCGCGCAGGCGGAAGTACCAGGCATCGCGCCAGGCATCGGCCTTGACCTGCTTGAGTACACCTTTGGCCTGGTAGTAGGTGCGGCTGCGTTCGGAGACCAGGAAACTGGTGAAGGTGCCCTGGCCGCCCATCACTTCGCCCAGGTAGCGGGTAATGCGCGTGGGGTCCTGTTCGCCGCCCAGCAGCCAGTCCCGCAGGAAGGTGTCCTGAGCCATCATCGACGAGATCAGCACCGGGCGGATCAGGTCTTTCTGGATTTCCGAATAGACGGTGTCGGAGGTCAGTGGCAGCTCGGTGTTGACGATGCCGTCGCGGATTGCCCCGCGCGAGGCGTAGTAGCTCAGCAGCGAGGTGGCGAGGAAACCGCAGCCCAGCAACAGCAGCAGGGTGAAGATCAGCGAGCGTTGCGAGAACAGGGCGGAAGGCGAGGGCATGATCGTCCCATGATGTGTGCCGGTGGCGACATTCTAGTGAGATGACCGAAAAATGACTGCATGTTTTTCAGGGTTATAAGGGATGTTTCAATTTGTTGCAGAAATGGCACTGAACCCTGGCCGGACTGTCTTATGCAGTGTCGATCAACGCATCGTCGTCGACGCTCGCCAGCGCCGCTGTGTCGGGCACCCCTGCGGTCCAGGAGGCCGCCATGTACCCACGAATCCTGATCATTGTCCTGCTCGGACTGCTGACTTCTGCCTGCGCCCCCTACTACGAGAGCGACGGCTATTACCGCAGTGATTACTACACCAGCGACCGCTACGTGTACCCCGGCTATTACCGCCAGGACCGCTACTATGTAGCCCCGCAACCGCGCTACTACTACCAGAGCGCGCCGCGTTACTACCAGCCTGCACCGCGCTATTACCGGCCGGCACCGGTACCGCATTATCGGCCTTATCCGGCACCCGGCATGCAGCCCAGCTGGCACGGCAACCCGCGTAACGACTATGGCAACCGGCAGCGTTATGACTATGGGCGGGACCGCGATCGGCAGGACTACCGCAACGACAACCGTGGCGGGCGAGGGGATCGCTGGCACTCCAATGGGCAGGGCCATGATGGCCGTGGCCCGGACGGCGGGCGGGGAGGGGATCGCAACTGGCAGCGTTGAGGGCTAGTGGGCCAGCACAGGGCAAGTCGGCGTGCCGTACCGACTTGCCCTGTGCTGTTTCTACGCCAGATCAGCCAGCGGGTGCCGACCTTCCCAGGCCTTGCTGAAATGCGCCGCCACCACTGCTGCGGGCACCTGCGCCACGTCCGGCCAGTGCCAGTGCGGCGTGTTGTCCTTGTCCAGCAATCTGGCCCGCACCCCTTCGCTGAACTCGGGGTGACGGCAGCAGTTGAGGCTCAGGGTGTATTCCATCTGGAACACCTGCGCCAGCGACAGGTGACGGGCCCGGCGGATCTGCTCCCACACCAGGTGCGCGGTCAGCGGGCAGCCCTCGTGCAGGCGCTGACCTGCCGCGGCCAGTAAAGGGTCGGCATGCCGAGCCAGGCCGGCCAGCGCACGCCAGGCCGCTACCGGGTCGGCCACATCGAGTACTTCGTCGATCACTGCCCGGCGCGCCAGCCATTGGCCCTCGGGCAGTTCGGCGCACGCTCGGTGCTGTTCGGCCTTGAGCAGGCTGTTGAGCTGCAGGGCGGTCTGTTCCTGCCAGTTCAGTTGCAGCAGCTCCTCCACCAGCGCTTCTTGTTGATGCTCGCCAAAGAAACGGTCGGCCAGGCCCAGGTCCAGGGCGTCACGGGCATTGATCGGCGCGCCGGTGAGGCCGAGGAACAGGCCGAGCTTGCCGGGCAGGCGGGACAGGAACCAGCTGGCGCCCACGTCCGGATACAGGCCGATGCTGATCTCGGGCATGGCCAGGCGGCTGCTGGGGGTGACGATACGCACCGCCGCGCCCTGCAACAGCCCCATGCCACCACCGAGCACATGGCCATGGCCCCAGCACAGCAGGGGCTTGGGGTAGGTGTGCAGGCGGTGGTCGAGGCGGTATTCGCTGGCGAAGAAGGTGGCGGCCAGCGGCGGTATGCTGCCGGGATGCTCGCGGCAGGCTTGTACCAGTGCACGCACGTCGCCCCCGGCACAGAAGGCTTTAGGCCCGTTGCCGCGCAGCAGTACGCAGACGATGCCGGGGTCGTGAGCCCAGGCGTGCAGGCGCTCGTCGAGCACCTCGATCATCGGCAGGGTCAGCGCATTGAGCGCCTTGGGTGCATCCAGGCTGGCGATGCCGATGCGGGCGCCATCGGCGCCGGTGAGTACCTCGCATTGAATGGACATGGACTACCTCGCGCAAGTCATCCCACCAGTATGGCCCGCGCTGCTGAAGCTGCCGGTCGTCGGTCGGATCGATTGACAAGCCGGCGCGGCTTTCCTAGTGTCGCGCCACTTTGCTTCTGGATGGCCCCATGACCGACGACGACCGCATCAAACTCGAACCCAGCTGGAAGGCCGCGTTGCGCGCCGAGTTCGACCAGCCCTACATGCATCAGCTGCGTGAGTTCCTGAAGGGTGAATACGCCGCCGGCAAGGAGATCTACCCGCCGGGGCCGCTGATCTTCAATGCGTTGAACTCAACGCCGCTGGAGCAGGTGAAAGTGGTGATCCTCGGCCAGGACCCGTACCACGGCCCCGGCCAGGCCCATGGCCTGTGCTTCTCGGTGCAGCCGGGCGTGCCTACGCCGCCGTCGCTGGTCAACATCTACAAAGAGCTGCAACGCGACCTCAACCTGCCGATCCCCAACCACGGCTACTTGCAGAGCTGGGCCGAGCAGGGGGTGCTGCTGCTCAACACCACCATGACCGTGGAGCGGGCCAATGCCGCCTCGCATGCCAAGAAGGGCTGGGAGTTCTTTACCGACCGGGTCATCCAGGTGGTCAGCGAGCAGTGCCCGAACGTGGTGTTCCTGCTGTGGGGGGCGCATGCCCAGAGCAAGCAGAAGCTGATCGACGCCAGCAAGCACCTGGTGCTCAAGTCGGTACACCCGTCGCCATTGTCGGCCTATCGCGGGTTCTTCGGCTGCGGGCATTTCAGCCGGGCCAACGGCTTCCTTGAGCAGCGCGGGATGGCGCCGATCAACTGGGCGTTGCCGCCGCTCTGAGCAGGACCTCATCGCGGGGCAAGCCCGCTCCCACGGTAGTTGTAGGAGCGGGCTTGCCCCGCGATGGGGCCTAGGCCTTCACCCAGCGCCTGAAGAGCGGCTCGGCCAGAAACAGCACGAACAGCAACCGCATCACCTGCAACGCCGTCACCAGCGGCACCGACAGTTGCAGGGTCTCGGCCGTCAGGCTCATCTCGGCAATCCCCCCGGGCATCATCCCCAAGGTCAGCGAGCGCAGGTCCAGGTGGGTGAGCAGGCTCAAACCCCAGGCCGCGCCCGCGGCAATCAGCATGCACAGTGCCGTGGCCAGCAAAGTCCGGCCGAGGAACGACGGCGCCCGGCGGAAAAACGCGCGATTGAAGTGGCAGGCCAGGCCGCTGCCGATCAGCCACTGGCCGATCTGGCTGGCGCCGTTGGGCAAACCGATCTGCAGGTTGCCGGCCAGGCTCACGCTCGCCGCCACCAGCAACGGCCCGAACAACCACGGGTTGGGCTGGCGCAGCCGTTGCCAGATCAGCGCGACCACCACGGCCAGCGGTGCGATCAGGGCCAGCCAGCCCCAACTGACGCTACCGGCATGGTTCAGCGGCACCCCATCACCGAGCAACAGCTTGAACAGCGCCGGCACGCACAGCACCACCGCCAGCACCCGCAAGCTTTGAGCGGCTGCCACCTGGCTGAGCACCGCGCCATTGCGCGCGCCGAGGTTGACCATCTCTCCAGAGCCGCCCGGCATGCTGGCAAAGAACGCCGTGGCGCGGTCCTCGCCGGTACGCCGCAGCAGCCACACGCTGATCACGCTGGACAGCGTGGTGAACAGCGCGCCGAAGAAGATCAGCGCGAAGTGCTCGGTAACCTGCTCGATGACCGCCGGGGTGAAGTGCAGGCCGATGCCGATACCGATGATCCACTGCCCGCACTTGCGGCCATTGGGGATTTCGCTCAGCTGCCAGGGGGTCAAGCAGCGCACCAGGATGATCGCCAGCAACGCGCCGACCATCCACGGCAAAGGCCAGCCGGCCTTGCTGGCGGCAAAACCGCCAACAAGACCGACCAGCCCGGTGGCCCAGAACAGAGGGAGACCGCGGTCAGGCATCCGCCATCGCCCGGCGTTGTTGCGCGCGTTTGCGCCAGATGCGCAGCAGCGGCAGGGTCAGCATCAGCACCGTCAGCACCCAGACCGACATGCTGATCGGGCTCGACCAGAGGATGCCCAGCTCGCCGTTGGAGATCGACAGCGCGCGGCGCAGGTTCTGCTCCATCAGCCCTCCGAGGATGAAGCCCAGCAGGATCGGCGACAGCGGGAAGTCCAGCTTGCGCAGGATGTAGCCCATGATGCCGATGCCGACCATCAGGAACAGGTCGAAGGTGGTGGCATGCACGGCGTACACGCCGATCGCGGTGATGATCGCGATCACCGGTACCAGCGCCCAGTTCGGTACGGCGAGGATGCGGGTGAAGATGCGGATCATCGGGATGTTCAGGATCACCAGCATGATGTTGGCGATGAACAGCGAGGCGATCAGGCCCCAGACGATGTCCGGCTGCTGCTCGAACAGCAGCGGGCCCGGGGTGATGTTGTACAGGGTCAGCGCGCCGATCATCACGGCAGTGGTGCCCGAACCCGGTACGCCCAGGGTCAGCATCGGCACCAGGGCGCCACAGCAGGAGGCGCCGATGGCGGTTTCCGGGGCGGCCAGGCCACGGGCGTCACCCTTGCCGAACTTGCCCTTTTCACCCGCCATGCGTTTTTCGGTCATGTATGCCACGGCACTGGCCAGGGTCGCGCCGGCACCCGGCAGTACGCCCATGAAGAAGCCCAGCAGGCCGCAGCGGATGTTCACGGCGAACACCGACGCCGCTTCCTTGAGGTTGAACAGCATGCGCCCGGTGGCCTTGACCGCCACGTGGCCATGGTGGGTCTTCTCCAGCAGCAGGAGGATCTCGCTGATCGAGAACAGCCCCAGCACCAGCACCACGAACTGGATACCGTCGGCCAGGTGCACGCTGTCGCCGGTGAAGCGGTACACACCGCTGTTGGCGTCGATACCCACCGCCGACAGGAACAGGCCGATCAACGCGGCAATGAAGGTCTTCAACGGCTTGTCGCCGGCCATGCCGCCGAGGGCGACGATGGCGAACACCATCAACACGAAGTACTCCGCCGGGCCGAAGGCGATCGCCCATTTCGCCAGCAGCGGGGCGAACAACACCATGCCGCAGGTGGCGATGAAGGCGCCGATGAACGAACTCCAGGCCGACAGCGACAGTGCCACACCGGCCAGGCCCTGGCGGGCCATGGGGTAGCCGTCGAGGGTGGTCATCACGGTGGAGGCTTCGCCGGGGATGTTCAGCAGGATCGAACTGATGCGCCCGCCGTATTCGCAGCCCAGATAAACGGCGGCCAGCAGGATCAAGGCCGACTCCGGCGGCAGGCCGAGGGCGAAGGCGATGGGGATCAGCAGGGCCACGCCGTTGATCGGGCCCAGGCCCGGCAGCAGGCCGACCACGGTGCCGATCAGGGTGCCGGTGAGGGCGGTGACCAGGTTGTACGGGCTCAGCGCGACGCCGAAGCCCTGGCCGAGATAGCTCAAGGTATCCATGTGTCAGTTCTCCAGTACGCTTAGCAGGCCAAGGGGCAGGGGCACGTCCATCACGCGGTCGAACAGCCAGTACAGCAGTAGGCTCATGCCCACCACCACGAGGGCGCTGTGCAGCCAGCGGCCGCCGTACAGGCGGGCCATGGGGATGCCCACCAGCACGGCGCTGAGGATGAAGCCCAGGGCCTCGAAGGTGCTGGCGAAGACGATCAGCAGGCCCACGCAGGTGGCGATCTTGATCAGGGTTTCGCGGTCCAGTTCAGGCTCGTCGTCCTTGCGTACGATGGGCGTGGGGCGGATGGCCAGGTACAGCAGGCCCAGGCCCATCAGGCCGAGCATCAGCAGCGGGTAGGCGCGAGGGCCCACCGGTTCATAGGAAAACGCGGCCTGGTAGGGCCAGGCCATCACGGCCAGGGCGGCGCACACTGCCAGCAAAAGCAGGGCGAAGAGGCGTTGCAGGATCATGGGAGAATCCTCATGGTTCATCGGCATGACGCGGCCCCTGTAGGAGCGGCCTTGTGTCGCGAAAGGGCTGCAACGCAGCCCCGGCAATTCACGCTGCGAAGCTGAAACCCTGGAGCCGCTGCGCAGCTCTTTCGCGACACAAGGCCGCTCCTACAAAGGGCGAGCGGCTTGGGCGGCTTACTGGATCAGCCCGAACTCACGGGCCAGTGCCTTGTATTCGGCCACCTGCTTCTTCACATAGCCGTCCAGCTCTTCGCCGGTCATGGCGAAGGGGAACAGCTCGCGCTGGTCGCGCAGCTTGGCGAAGTCTTCCGAGGCGAGCATCTTGTCGAACGAGGCTTTCCACCAGGCGTAGTCTTCGTCGCTGACCTTCGGCCCCAGGTAGAAACCGCGCACTACCGGCCAGACGATGTCGTAGCCCTGCTCCTTGGCGGTGGGGATGTCTTTCATTTCCGGCTCGTCCAGGCGCTTCTCGGAGAACACCGCGAGGATGCGCATGTTGCCGCTCTGGATGTGCGGCATGGAGTCGGAGATATCGGTGGAGCCGACCTGGATATGGCCGCCGAGCAACGCGGTGGCGATTTCGCCGCCGCCTTCCAGGGCCACGTAGCGCAGGTCGCGCGGGTTGATGCCAGCGGCCTTGGCGATCAAGGCGGTCTGCATCCAGTCCTGGCTGCCGACGGTGCCGCCGGAGCCGATCACCACTTTGCTCGGGTCTTTCTTCAGGGCCGCGACCAGGTCGTCGAGGGTCTTGTAGGGCGAGTCGCTCTTCACCGCGATGGCGCCATAGCTGGTGCCCACGGCTGCCAGCCATTTCACCGCGTTCTCGTCAAAGCGGCCGAATTTGCCTTGGGCCAGGTTCAGCAGCGAGCCGCTGGACCAGGCCACCAGGGTGCCGGCGTCGCCTGGCCGCTGGGCAACCACGGCGTTGTAGGCCACCGCGCCGACACCGCCGGGCATGTAGGTCACGCGCATCGGTTTGCTGAGGATCTTTTCCTCCACCAGGGCGCTCTGTACCAGCTTGCAGGTCAGGTCGAAACCGCCGCCGGGCGAAGCCGGGGCGATGCATTCGGGGCGTTTCGGTTCGGCGGCCAGGGCATTGCCTGCCAGCAGCAGGCAGCCGGTTGCGAGGGCGAGGCGGCGCAGTGAAAAGGTCATCGTCTATCTCCGTGAGCGTTGTTGTTATGAGTTACCACAGAGCTACGCTGTAGCTCACCAGCAGCCGTACCTCGTCCGCGTCGCGGGCGATGTTGGAGCGGAAGGTGGCGTTGCGCAGGCGCACGGCGACGTTTTTCAACGGGCCGCTTTGTACCACGTACTTGAGTTCGGTGTTGCGTTCCCACTCCTTGCCCTCGCCACCGGCGGCGCGGCTGACGTTGTCGCCATTGATGTAGCGGGTCATGAAGGTCAACCCGGGCACGCCCAGGGCTGCGAAGTTGTAGTCGTAGCGTGCCTGCCAGGAGCGCTCGTCGGCACCGGCAAAGTCGTTGATCTGCACGAAGTTGACGAGGTAGGGGTCAGCGCCGTCGACATAGGGGAAGGCGCTGTCGCCGCTCAGTTGCTGCCAGCCGGCGCTGAGCTTGTGCCCGCCCAGGCCATAGCTGAGGATGCCGCTGAAGGTGGTGTTGTCGATGCGCCCGGCCTTGGCCTGGCCGGCTTCGTCGCTCACCGCCAGGCGCAGGTCGGCGCCGAAGGTGCCCGGGCCCCAGGGCTGGGTGGCGACCATGCCGATGAAGTGCTGGCGGTAGATATCGTCGAGCTGGGCGAAGTGGTAGCTGCCGGTGATGCGGTCGGTGAACTTGTAGTCCAGGCCTGCCAGGTCGAGATTGTCGGCGCTGAAACTGCCACCAAAGCGGCCGTTCTTGTTGTTCAGCGCCAGGTCTTCCCAGTTGGTGTCGTTGCGGTCCTTGGCCTTGTCCAGGCGCCCGCCGGTGAAGGTCAGGCCCTTGATCTCGTTGGAGGTGACCAGGCCACCTTCGAAGGTCTGCGGCAGGATACGCCCGTCGTTGGGCTGCAGGGTGGGCAGTTCGGGGATCAGGGTACCGACTTTCAGTTCGGTCTGGGACACCTTCACCTTGCCGGTCAGGCCTAGCTTGGAGTACTCGTCGGCCGCCTTGCCGTCGTCATGGGTGGGCAGCAGGCCGGTGTCGGTGCGATCAGGGCTGGAGTCGAGCTTCACACCGAGCATGCCCAGGGCATCCAGGCCAAAGCCCACGGTGCCTTCGGTGTAACCGGACTCGAAGTTGAGCATGAAGCCCTGGGCCCATTCATCGCGCTTGGATTGCTGCGCGCTGGTGCCGTCGCGGAAGTCGCGGTTGAAGTACATGTTGCGAGTTTCGAAGGTGGCGGTGCTGTCTTCGAAGAAGGCGGCCTGGCTCAGGGGGGCGACACCGGCAAGGGCGACGGCGCTGGCGAGGGCGCATGGGCGGGCGGCGAACGAACGGGAAGGCGCGAACGCCTGCGGCTGCATGGACAGCATCGTCGGTGACTCCAATTATTGTTCTTATAAATTGCACCTTGCTGGTGCTTTTGGCGGCGCGTGGGGCGACCGTGGTGCGATGCTAGGCAATCAACCTTTCGCTAACCTTTCAGCGTGAAAGGTTTGCTCTCGGGGCTTCACAGGCCCGGTGACGGCGGTACACTCCGCGCAAAAATCCGCGCAAAAAGCCCTACCCGGGCTGGGAGAATCCGATGCGTGTGCTGCTGGTCGAAGACCACCTGCAACTGGCCGAAAGCGTGGCCCAGGCCCTCAAGAGCCAGGGGCTGACCGTGGATGTGCTGCACGACGGCGTGGCCGCCGACCTGGCGTTGGCCAGCGAGGACTACGCCGTGGCTGTGCTCGATGTCGGCCTGCCGCGCATGGACGGCTTCGAAGTGCTGGCGCGCCTGCGCGGGCGCGGCAAGACCGTGCCGGTGCTGATGCTCACCGCGCGCAGCGATGTGAAGGACCGGGTGCATGGCCTGAACCTGGGCGCCGACGATTACCTGGCCAAGCCTTTCGAATTGACCGAACTCGAGGCGCGGGTCAAGGCGTTGCTGCGCCGCAGCGTGCTTGGCGGTGAGCGCCAGCAGCGTTGCGGGCCGCTGGTCTATGACCTCGATACCCGGCGATTTTCCCTCGACAACGAACCACTGACGCTCACCCAGCGCGAGCAGAGCGTGCTCGAAGCCTTGATCGCCCGACCGGGCCGGGTAATGAGCAAGGAGCAGCTGGCGGCCCAGGTCTTTGGCCTGGACGAAGAGGCCAGCCCCGACGCCATCGAGATTTATATCCACCGGCTGCGCAAGAAGCTCGATGGTCACCCGGTGGCCATCGTCACCTTCCGTGGCCTGGGTTATCTGCTCGAGCACCGCGATGCGTGACAACGGCAGCCTGCGCGGGCGCCTGCTGGGCAACCTGGCACTGTTGCTGGTGGTGCTGATGCTGGCCAGCGGCCTGAGCGCCTACTGGAATGGCCGTGAAGCCGCCGACACCGCCTATGACCGCACCCTGCTGGCCTCGGCGCGAACCATTGCCGCCGGGCTTTCGCAACGCGACGGCACGCTCAGCGCCGATGTGCCCTACGTGGCCCTTGATACCTTCGCCTACGACAGCGCCGGGCGCATCTACTACCAGGTGCTGGACATCCACCAGAAGCTGATCTCGGGTTACGAAAACCTGCCGCCACCCCCACCGGGTACGCCGCGCACAGACGACTACCCGGCCCTTGCCCGTTTCTACGACGCCACTTACCAGGGCCAGGATGTACGGGTGGTCAGCTTGCTCAAGGCGGTCAGCGAACCGAACATGAACGGCATGGCCGAGATCCGCGTGGCCGAAACCGAAGAGGCGCGGGTACGCATGGCCCGTGGCCTGATGGCCGACACCCTGCTGCGCCTGGGCATGCTGGCGCTGGGCGCGCTGGTGCTGGTGTGGTTCGCGGTCAGCGCCGCGCTGCGCCCGCTGGAACGCCTGCGTGGCGCGGTGGAAGAGCGCCAGCCGGACGACCTGCGGGCCTTGCCGGTGGTGCAGGTGCAGCGCGAACTCGGGCCGCTGGTGCGTGCGCTCAACCACTTCACCGAGCGCTTGCGTGGGCAGTTCGAGCGCCAGGCGCAGTTCATCGCCGATGCCGCTCATGAGTTGCGCACCCCGCTGGCGGCGCTCAAGGCGCGGGTCGAGCTGGGCCTGCGCTCGAAGGATCCTGAGGAGTGGCGCCAGACCCTGGACGCCGCCGCCCAAGGCACCGACCGCCTGACCCATCTGGCCAACCAGTTGCTGTCGCTGGCACGGGTGGAAAACGGTGCACGGGCCATCGCCGAAGGCGGCGCCCAGCGCCTGGATCTGAGCCAGTTGGCCCGTGATCTGGGCATGGCCATGGCCCCTCTGGCCCATGCCCGCGGCGTGTCGCTGGCGCTGGAAGCCGAGGCGCCGGTATGGCTCAAGGGCGAGCCGACCTTGCTCAACGAGTTGCTCAGCAACCTGGTGGATAACGCCTTGGCCCATACACCGGTGGGTGGCGATGTGATCCTGCGGGTGCTGGCACCGGCGGTGCTGGAGGTCGAGGACGATGGGCCGGGGATTCCCGAGGAGGAGCGCGAGCGAGTGTTCGAGCGCTTCTACCGGCGCAGCGCGCAGGGCAGCGGGCTGGGTTTGGCCATCGTCGGCGAAATCTGCAGGGCGCACCTGGCGCAGATCAGCCTGCATGATGGCGAGCGGGGCGGGTTGAAGGTGCGGGTGAGTTTTATCGCCGATTGATGGGTTGCCTATGAGGGCCTCTTCGCGGGTTTACCCGCGAAGAGGCCAGCCCAGGCGATACGGGATCAGCGCAACATGTTCCGCGCTTCCAGCAGCTCATCGACATTCAGCTCGGTCCCGTAGGGCAGCCCCAGGTGCCGGTAGGCGGGCAGCGCCGCCAGCGGCCGGCTGCGCCCGCGCTGGCTGATGCAGCGGGCGACCTGCACCACATCGATGTAGTCGACCTGGTCAGTGCGCCGGTCCAGGTCCTGGACCTGGCCTGGCAGCTTGACCAACTGCTCGGGGAATTCCCAGGCACTGAGGATCTTGTCACCCAAGGCTGGCTGGATCTGTTCGATCACGTAATGCAGGCACACCGGGTCCGAGAGCAGTTCGTTGTGCTCCTGGGCATAGATCAGCACCGGCAGTGCGCCGATCTGGTGAACCAGGCCGCCAAGCGCGGCCTGGTCGGGTTTGAGCTGGGTGTAGCGGCGGCACAGTTCATAACTGATGCCTGCAACTTCAAGGCTGTTGGCCCAGATATCGCGGAGTTTTTGTTCGACCGCCGGGGCGCGGGCGTGGAAGATCTGCTCGATCACCAGGCCAATGGCCAGGTTGCAGCTGTAGTTGATGCCCAGGCGGGTGATGGCGGTGTGCAGGTCGGTGACTTCAACCGCGGCGCGCAGCAGTGGGCTGTTGACCACCTTGATCAGGCGCGCCGACAGGGCGGCGTCGCGGCCGATCACCTTGCTCAGGGCCGAGACGCTGATTTCGCTGTCCTCGGCGGCTTCGCGGATGCTCAGGGCAACCTCCGGAAGCGTCGGCAGGACCAGGTCGTCGTTGTCGATGGCTGTGAGCAATTGCGCTTGGACCATCTCGGCCAGCTTGTTCATGGACTTCTCTACGGCAAAGGTGGTGCGGCCCCGCCCCGTGGGCGGGGCGGGCTGGTCAGCGTTGGATTTCCCGGTCGCGGTCCAGTTCGTAAGGCAGGTCAAGCAGCGCCAGGCGTGGGCCTTCGAGGCTGCCCAGGTGCAGGTTGTCGTCGGCCACTGCGTCGGCGCTGAGCACGGCCAGCAGCTCGACGCCGTTGCCCGTGCTGGCGGCGATCACCACTTCACCGACCGACGAGCCGTGGGTGGGCGAGAAGATCTCGGCGCCTGGCGCCGGCACGTCGGCCTGGTCGAGCGCGAGGCGGTACTGGCGGCGCTTGAGCTTGCCCAGGTACTGCATGCGCGCGACGATTTCCTGGCCGGTGTAGCAGCCTTTCTTGAAGCTCACGCCATCGACTGCCTGCAGGTTGATCATCTGTGGGATGAACAGTTCGCGGGTCGGGCCCATGACCTGGCCGATGCCGGCGCGGATCTGGCCCAGCAGCCAGTCGTTCAGCATGCCCTCGGGCAGGCTGGCGGCGAGTGTTTCGCGTACTGCCGTGGCCTGTTCGGCGGGCGCCCACAACTCCACCCGGCCAGGCGAGACACGCAGGGCGATCAGGTTGTCATGACGCACGGTCGCACCAGCGGCTTCCGGCACGTTCAGGCCCAGGGCCTGCAGGGCAGCGTCGCCGTGCTGCAGGCCAAAGCGTACCCAGGCAGCGCTTTCGTCGCTCAGGGTGGCCTTGGAGAACACGGCGTACTTTTTCAGGTCGGCCAATTGCGCGTCGAGCAGTTCGCTGGCCATCGCCAGCAGGTAGCCATTACCTTGCGGGAGGATGCGGAAGCTCGACTGCATCCGGCCCTTGACCATGCAGCGAGCGCCGAGGCCGGCGTGTTCATCGCTGAGGTAGTTGAGGTTGCAGGTCAGTTGGCCTTGCAGGAACTTGCCGGCGTCGGACCCGCGCACGGCGAGGATGCCCTCGTGGGCGAGCGTACAGAAAAAAGCGGAATCGGCCATGGGTCATCGCGGTAGCTAGAGACTGGCGGCCATCATAGAACGCCAGTAACAAAATAGGTAGGTGACTAGACCAACGCCCGGTGTCGCTTCGTGCGCCGCACGGTATACTGCCCGACCATTCGAGGAGGGCCCCATGGTCGAACAAACTGAACTCAATCGGCTTTTCTGGCACAGCCGCCGTGGCATGCTGGAACTGGACGTGCTGCTGGTACCTTTCACCCAGGAGGTCTACCCCAGCCTGAGCGAAGCCGACCGTGAACTCTACGTGCGCCTGCTGAGCTGCGAAGACCAGGACATGTTCGGTTGGTTCATGGAGCGCAACGAGTCCGAAGACCCGGAGCTGCAGCGCATGGTCCGTATCATCCTGGACCGTGTCCAACCCAAGTGACCGTTTCGAGTGCCGTTGGCAGGGCTCACGCCTGCTGCTGACGGCCTACCTCGCCAGCCAGGCGCTGGCGATCATCACCTTGGCCGTCATCGCACTGCCGTTCTGGCTGCGCAGCCTGGCGTTTCTCGTCTGCCTGGCGCATGCCTGCTGGGCCATTCCCCGCCGTATCCTGCTCACGCACCCCCATGCGATCACCGGCTTGCGCCGCGACCCGCGTGGCTGGCATTTATACAGCCGTGCCCGTGGCTGGCAGGCGGTGCGATTGTGCCGCGACAGTATTGCCCTGCCAGGTTTGGTGGTGTTGCGCTTCGTGCGCAAGGGGCGTTGGCTCAGTGAGAGCCAGTGCATCCCTCAAGATGCACTGGCTCCTGAGACGCATCGGCGCTTGCGCGTGCGGCTGAAGTTCAGCCGGCGAAGGTGGGCGGCTGCAGGATAGTGTCGTGGGCCTCGGGCAACATGCTCGGGTAGTCGAGGGTGTAGTGCAGGCCGCGGCTCTCTTTGCGCTGCATCGCCGAACGGATCATCAGCTCGGCGACCTGGGCCAGGTTGCGCAGCTCGATCAGGTCGCGGCTGACCTTGTAGTTGCTGTAGAACTCGTCGATTTCGTCCAGCAGCATGCGCACGCGGTGCTCGGCACGCTGCAGGCGTTTGCTGGTGCGCACGATGCCGACGTAGTCCCACATGAAGCGCCGCAGTTCGTCCCAGTTGTGCGCGATGATCACGTCCTCGTCAGAGTCGGTGACCTGGCTTGCGTCCCAGCAGGGCAGGGCGCGGGGCATGGTCACCTGGTCGAGGTGCGCCTCGATGTCGGCGGCGGCGGCGCGGCCGTAGACGAAACACTCGAGCAGCGAGTTGCTGGCCATGCGGTTGGCGCCGTGCAGGCCGGTGAAGCTGGTTTCGCCGATGGCGTAAAGGCCGGGCACGTCGGTGTGGCCGCGATCATCGACCATGACCCCGCCGCAGGTGTAGTGGGCCGCTGGCACCACCGGGATCGGCTGGCGGGTGATGTCGATGCCGAAGGTGAGGCAGCGCTCGTAGACAGTGGGGAAGTGGCTCTTGATGAACTCGGCCGGCTTGTGGCTGATGTCCAGGTACACGCAATCCACGCCCAGGCGCTTCATCTCGTGGTCGATGGCGCGGGCGACGATGTCCCGTGGTGCCAGCTCTTCGCGTGGGTCGAAGCGGGGCATGAAGCGCTCGCCATTGGGCAGGCGCAGCAGGGCGCCCTCGCCGCGCAGGGCTTCGGTCACCAGAAAGCTCTTGGCTTGCGGGTGATACAGGCAAGTGGGGTGGAACTGGTTGAACTCCAGGTTCGCCACCCGGCAACCAGCCCGCCAGGCCATGGCGATACCGTCGCCACAGGCGCCGTCGGGGTTGCTGGTGTACAGGTACACCTTGGCTGCGCCGCCCGTGGCCAGCACGGTGAAGCGGGCGCCGAAGGTGTCGACCTCGCCGGTGTTGCGGTCCAGTACATAGGCGCCCAGGCAACGGTCGCCGCCGAGGCCCAGGCGGCGCTCGGTAATCAGGTCGACCGCGACGCGCTGCTCCAGAAGCTCGATGTTCGGCCGCTGGCGCGCCTGGTCGAGCAAGGTTTTGAAGATCGCCGCACCGGTGGCGTCGGCGGCATGAATGATGCGCCGGTGGCTGTGGCCGCCCTCGCGGGTGAGGTGAAACTCGAAACCACCGTCGTCGACGCTGTAGTGCTCGTCACGGGTGAACGGCACGCCTTGCTCGATCAGCCATTCGATCGCTTCGCGGCTGTGTTCGACGGTGAACCGCACCGCGTCTTCGTGGCACAGGCCGCCGCCGGCATTGAGGGTGTCCTCGACATGCGACTGCACGGTATCGGTGTTGTCGAGCACGGCGGCCACGCCGCCCTGGGCCCAGAAGGTTGAGCCGTTGGCCAGGTCGCCTTTGCTGAGTACGGCGATACGCAGGTGGCCGGGGAGGTTCAGTGCCAGGCTCAGACCAGCCGCACCACTGCCGATCACCAGGACATCATGTTGGAATTGTTGGCTCATGTCGGGACACTAGTAATCTTCGAAGGGGGCACGGCACAATAGTCAAGCGCAGATGGCATTGTGAAACTATCGTGAAACCGGGCCGGGATGCCTTTATAGCAGCCCCGGGGGCCTGATTTCCAATGGCGCTTGCGGGGCAAAGACGATCTTTTCGGGAACTTTCCTCTACCCCAGGAAATCCTAAGAAGGCTGTACGCACGCCACATTTTGCCGCGGCGACGCAGGGCGGCAGCCCTTTGCTTGGGCTCAGACCTGCGTACTGAAACCTGATTATCGACGCAGCCGGCCGTGACCGCGCTGCGCCTTTCGTGCGAGCCGACCAAGGGCCGCAGGAAACTTGCTTGGAGGGGAGAACTTTTGCGTAAAGCCCGAGTCTATGGTTGCAAGCCTGAACGATGCTTGTCGCAACGCTCCTTCGAGTTCACTGAGGAGTGTTCATGCTAACCCAGGAAGAGGATCAGCAGCTTGTCGAGCGCGTGCAGCGCGGCGACAGGCGAGCGTTCGATCTGTTGGTGCTGAAGTATCAGCACAAGATTCTCGGGTTGATCGTGCGTTTCGTACACGACACCCATGAAGCGCAGGACGTGGCGCAGGAAGCCTTCATCAAGGCATACCGGGCGCTGGGAAATTTCCGCGGTGACAGCGCGTTCTATACGTGGCTTTACCGCATCGCCATCAACACGGCGAAAAACTATCTGGTGTCCCGTGGAAGACGGCCGCCAGACAGCGATGTGAGCTCCGAGGATGCGGAGTTTTACGACGGCGATCATGGTCTCAAGGATCTCGAGTCCCCAGAACGCGCTTTGTTGCGGGATGAAATCGAAGGCACAGTCCATCGCACCATCCAGCAACTGCCGGAAGACCTGCGCACGGCGTTGACGCTGCGCGAGTTCGATGGTCTGAGTTACGAGGACATTGCCAGTGTCATGCAATGTCCGGTGGGTACCGTGCGCTCCCGGATTTTCCGCGCTCGGGAGGCCATAGACAAAGCCCTGCAACCGCTGTTGCAGGAAACCTGAGACAGCGGCGACAGCCAAGAGAGGAACCGCCATGAGTCGTGAAGCTTTGCAGGAATCGCTGTCCGCGGTAATGGATAACGAAGCGGACGAACTGGAACTGCGTCGAGTGCTCAATGCCGTCGACGATTCCGAAACCCGCGCCACCTGGTCGCGTTACCAGGTCGCTCGCGCAGCGATGCACAAGGAACTGCTGTTGCCCAAGCTGGATATCGCCTCGGCGGTTTCCGCAGCATTGGCCGACGAGGCGGTGCCTGCCAAGGTCAAGCAAGGCCCGTGGCGCAGCATTGGCCGCCTGGCCGTGGCTGCCTCGGTGACTGTTGCCGTGCTGGCTGGCGTGCGTTTCTACAACCAGGACGAGATTACTGGTGCCGAATTGGCGTCCCAGCAGCCTGCCCAGCAGGGGCTGAGCATGCCACAGGCACAAGGCCCCGCCGTTTTGGCAGGCTATAGTGAAAGCAGCGAACAACCGACCGGGCCGATGGCCAACGGTGTGCTGCAGAACCAGGCTGGCTGGGATCAGCGTCTGCCAGGTTATCTGCGCCAGCATGCCCAGGAATCCGCGCTCAAAGGCACCGAGACCGCTCTGCCTTACGCACGCGCTGCCAGCCTGGAAAACCGCTAGTAAGGAGGATCATGCGCGCGCTACCTCTCCTGTCGCTGCTGCTTGGCAGCAGCCTGACGGTGCAGGCCTACGCGGCCAACTCCACGCCCGAGGCGAGCGAGTGGCTGAACAAGCTGGCACAGGCTGAACAAAGGCAGAGTTACCAGGGGTCGTTCGTCTACGAGCGCAATGGCAGCTTCTCCACACACGATATCTGGCATCGCGTCCAGGACGGCAAGGTCAGCGAGCGGTTACTCCAGCTCGATGGCGCTGCCCAGGAAATCGTGCGTGTCGATGGCAAGGTGCAATGCGTCAGTGGCGCCTTGGTCAGCGGTGTGACCGCACCGCCCGACGCCGCCCCGCGCATGCTCGACCCTTTGAAGCTGATGAGCTGGTACGACCTGAGCGTGGCAGGCAAGTCACGGGTCGCCGGGCGCGACGCGGTGATTGTGACCCTCACCCCGCGTGATCAGCATCGCTACGCCTTCGAGCTTCACCTGGACCGCCAAACCGGCTTGCCGCTGCGCTCGTTGATGCTCAACGAAAAGGGGCAGCTGCTCGAACGCTTCCAGATGACCCGCCTCGACACCGATGACCTGCCGAGTGACGCCGACCTCAGTGCCAGTGCCGCCTGCAAGCCGATCGAGCGGGTGGTCGCCAGTACTTCGCAGGCCGTTGCCGGTTGGCGCTCGGACTGGCTGCCGCCAGGCTTCGAGCTGATCAACAGCAGTGTGCGCCGTGATCCGGACCGCAAAAGTACCATCAGCAGCCTGATGTATGACGATGGCCTGACGCGCTTCTCGGTGTTCCTCGAGCCGATCAGCGACAATTCAGGCACCGATACCCGCACTCAGCTCGGCCCGACCGTAGCGGTCTCGCGCCATCTCAACACGCCCAAGGGCAAAGTGATGGTCACCGTGGTCGGCGAGATTCCACTGGGTACCGCCGAGCGTGTGGCTTTGTCGATGCGGGCCCAGGATGCTCAGGCGCGTCAGTAACGGCGCTTCATGAAAGCTTCTGTTACACAGTGCTGACAGGAAATTAACCCATTGTCATTTGCAATCCAGCCATAAATTTTCTATAGGTCAGGCTCTTCTGGGAGTCTGGCCTTTTCTGCGTCTGCTGGGCCTAACTGCTAACTACGCTCGTTGTAACGGGAGCCGTATGTCAATACCACGCTTGAAACCCTACCTATCGATGTTCGCCGCTGTGCTGATGCTCGGCCAGGTGCTCACCGCCCAAGCCCAGGAAGCCCTGCCCGACTTCACGACCCTGGTCGAGCAGGCCTCGCCGGCGGTGGTCAACATCAGTACCAAGCAGAAACTGCCGGACCGCCGTATCGCCGCCGGGCAGATGCCCGACCTCGAAGGCCTGCCGCCGATGTTCCGCGAGTTCTTCGAGCGCAACATGCCACAGCAGCCGCGCTCGCCTCGGGGGGATCGCCAGCGCGAAGCGCAGTCGCTGGGCTCGGGCTTCATCATTTCCAGCGATGGCTATGTGCTGACCAACAACCATGTGGTCGCCGACGCCGACGAAATCATCGTTCGCCTCTCCGACCGCAGCGAGCTGCAGGCCAAGCTGGTCGGCACCGATCCGCGTACCGACGTGGCCCTGCTCAAGGTCGAAGGCAAGAACCTGCCGACCGTCAAACTGGGCGATTCGGAAAAGCTCAAGGTGGGTGAGTGGGTGCTGGCCATCGGCTCGCCGTTCGGCTTCGACCATTCGGTAACCAAGGGCATCGTCAGTGCCAAGGGCCGTACCCTTCCCAACGACACCTATGTGCCGTTCATCCAGACCGACGTGGCGATCAACCCGGGCAACTCCGGCGGCCCGCTGTTCAACATGAATGGCGAGGTGGTCGGTATCAACTCGCAGATCTTCACCCGTTCCGGCGGGTTCATGGGCCTGTCCTTCGCCATCCCGATCGACGTGGCGATCGACGTTTCCAACCAGCTGAAGAAAGACGGCAAAGTCAGCCGCGGCTGGCTGGGCGTGGTGATCCAGGAGGTCAACAAGGACCTTGCTGAATCCTTTGGCCTCGACAAGCCGGCTGGCGCCCTGGTAGCCCAGGTGCTGGAAGACGGCCCGGCGGCCAAGGGTGGCCTGCAGGTGGGCGACGTGATCCTGAGCATGAATGGCCAGCCGATCGTCATGTCGGCCGACCTGCCGCACCTGGTTGGCAGCCTCAAGGATGGCGCCAAGGCCAAGCTTGAGATCATCCGCAATGGCAAGCGCCAGAACCTCGATGTCACCGTCGGCGCCCTGCCGGATGAAGAGGCTGACATCGGCACCGGTGCCCAGGGCAGCGTCGAGCGCAGCAGCAACCGTCTGGGTGTGTCCGTGACTGACCTGACCGCCGAGCAGAAAAAATCCCTGGAGCTCAAGGGCGGCGTGGTGATCAAGGAGGTCCAGGACGGCCCGGCAGCGCTGATCGGCCTGCGTCCGGGCGATGTCATCAGTCACCTGAACAACCAGGCCATCGGCTCGGCCAAGGAATTCACCGAAATTGCCAAGGACCTGCCGAAGAACCGTTCGGTGTCGATGCGCGTACTGCGCCAGGGGCGCGCAAGCTTCATCACCTTCAAACTGGCTGAATAAGCTGGTTGCAAGGTAGGAAAGGGCAGCTTCGGCTGCCCTTTTTACGTAGCAGTCAGTATCACAAAGCTCTACATGGGAGCGGGCTTGCCCCGCGATGAGGCCCAATCAGGCAGTGCGAGTGCCTGATCGGGCCTCATCGCGGGGCAAGCCCGCTCCCACAAGGGATGTAGGCAGGCCGATAGAGGAATCTCCCATATCCCTGCGGCTTGAGGTACAATTCCCGGCTATTTTTCGGCGGGCGTCCGGCTCGCAGCCTTTTCGAGTGTTGACCCGTGAGTGATTTGAGTCATATCCGCAATTTCTCCATCATCGCCCACATCGACCATGGCAAGTCGACGCTGGCCGACCGTTTCATCCAGATGTGCGGTGGCCTGACGGCGCGCGAAATGGAGGCCCAGGTCCTCGATTCCATGGACCTGGAGCGCGAGCGCGGGATCACCATCAAGGCCCACAGCGTCACCCTGCACTACAAGGCGCAGGACGGTAAAACCTACCAGCTGAACTTCATCGACACCCCCGGCCACGTTGACTTCACCTATGAAGTTTCGCGTTCGCTGGCAGCGTGCGAGGGTGCGCTGCTGGTGGTGGATGCTGGCCAGGGCGTAGAAGCCCAGTCCGTCGCCAACTGCTACACCGCCATCGAGCAAGGCCTCGAGGTAATGCCGGTTCTGAACAAGATGGACCTGCCCCAGGCCGACCCGGACCGCGTCAAGGACGAGATCGAGAAGATCATCGGCATCGACGCCACCGACGCCGTGGCGTGCAGCGCCAAGAGCGGCATGGGCGTGGACGAGGTGCTCGAGCGCCTGGTGCAGACCATCCCCGCGCCGCAAGGCGAGATCGACGCGCCGCTGCAGGCGCTGATCATCGACTCCTGGTTCGACAACTACCTGGGCGTGGTCTCGCTGGTGCGCGTGCGCCAGGGCCGCGTCAAGAAAGGCGACAAGATCCTGGTCAAGTCCACCGGCAAGGTGCACCTGGTCGACAGCGTCGGCGTGTTCACGCCCAAGCACACCCAGACCGCCGACCTCAAAGCCGGTGAAGTGGGCTTCATCATCGCCAGCATCAAGGACATCCATGGTGCGCCGGTCGGTGACACCCTGACCCTGTCCTCGACCCCAGAGGTCGAAGTGCTCGCAGGCTTCAAGAAAATCCAGCCACAGGTCTACGCCGGCCTGTTCCCGGTCAGCTCCGACGATTTCGAAGACTTCCGTGACGCGCTGCAGAAGCTCACCCTGAACGATTCGTCGCTGCAATACATGCCGGAAAGCTCCGACGCCCTGGGCTTCGGCTTCCGTTGCGGCTTCCTCGGCATGCTGCACATGGAGATCATCCAGGAGCGCCTGGAGCGCGAATACGACCTGGACCTGATCACCACCGCGCCAAGCGTGATCTACGAGCTGGAGCTCAAGACCGGCGAAACCATCGTTGTCGACAACCCGTCGAAGTTGCCGGACGTGTCGTCGGTCGCCGATTTCCGCGAACCGATCGTCACCGCCACCATCCTGGTACCCCAGGAACACCTGGGCAACGTCATCACCCTGTGCATCGAGAAGCGTGGCGTGCAGCGCGACATGCAGTTCCTCGGCAGCCAGGTGCAGGTGCGCTACGACCTGCCGATGAACGAAGTGGTGCTGGACTTCTTCGACCGCCTCAAGTCCACCAGCCGCGGCTACGCCTCGCTGGACTATCATTTCGACCGCTACCAGTCGGCCAACCTGGTCAAGCTGGACGTGCTGATCAACGGTGACAAGGTCGATGCCCTGGCACTGATCGTGCACCGCGACAACGCCGCCTACAAAGGCCGTGCGTTGACCGAGAAGATGAAGGAGCTGATCCCTCGGCAGATGTTCGACGTGGCGATCCAGGCAGCCATTGGCGGCCAGATCATTGCGCGGACAACCGTCAAGGCGCTCAGAAAGAACGTACTGGCCAAGTGCTACGGTGGCGACGTGAGCCGTAAGAAGAAGCTGCTGGAGAAGCAGAAAGCCGGTAAGAAACGCATGAAACAGGTCGGTAACGTGGAAATCCCACAGGAAGCCTTCCTCGCCGTGCTCAGGTTGGATAGCTAGGTCCTATGTCGCTAAATTTCCCGCTGTTGCTCGTCATCGCCGTTGCCGTCTGCGGCCTGTTGGGTCTGATCGACCTGCTGTTCCTGGCCCCGCGCCGGCGTGCGGCGATCGCCAACTACCAGGGCAGCGTCAGCCAGCCAGAAATGGCCGTGGTCGAACGCCTGAACAAGGAGCCGTTGCTGGTCGAGTACGGCAAGTCGTTCTTCCCGGTGCTGTTCATCGTGCTGGTGCTGCGCTCGTTCCTGGTTGAGCCGTTCCAGATCCCGTCGGGTTCGATGAAACCGACCCTGGAAGTGGGCGACTTCATCCTGGTGAACAAGTTCTCCTACGGCATCCGCCTGCCGGTGATCGACAAGAAGGTCATCGAAGTCGGTGACCCGCAGCGCGGCGATGTCATGGTGTTCCGCTACCCCAGCGACCCGAACGTCAACTACATCAAGCGGGTGATCGGCCTGCCGGGCGACCAGATCCGCTACACCAACGACAAGCGCCTGTTCGTCAATGGCCAGGCGGTTGCCGAGCAACTGGTCGGCAGCGAGCCGGGGACCTTGGGCAGCGCCGAGCTGTACAAGGAAAAACTCGGTGAAGTCGAGCACCTGATCCGCAAGGAAATGACCCGCTACCGCATGCCGCCGGACCAGCAATGGACCGTGCCGGCCGGGCATTACTTCATGATGGGTGACAACCGCGACAACTCCAACGACAGCCGCTACTGGGATGATCCGAACATCCCCAAAGAGCTGCACGGCATGGTCCCTGACCGGAACATCGTCGGCAAGGCATTCGCCGTTTGGATGAGCTGGCCTGAGCCGAAACTCAGCCACCTGCCCAACCTGTCGCGGGTCGGCCTGATCCACTAAGTATCGACGGCGCTGTCTGCGGACAGCGCCGATTGCTTTTATGACATAGGCTGTGTTCTCAGGGAATGAGAGGTTTCGCCATTTTGATGCCGGACCACAGCCAAACCGTCTTTCAGGATGTTGATTTGAACAACGCGTTGAACATTGTACGGGTGGCCCCATGAGTGCTTCCCTTGCCCGCCTGGAGCGCAAGCTCGGCTACACCTTCAAGGATCAGGACCAGATGCTGCTGGCCCTGACCCATCGCAGTTATGCCGGGCGCAACAACGAGCGCCTGGAATTCCTTGGCGATGCCATTCTCAACTTCGTGGTCGGCGAAGCGCTGTTCGAGCGCTTCCCGCAGGCCCGGGAAGGCCAGCTGTCGCGCCTGCGAGCGCGCCTGGTCAAGGGTGAAACCCTGGCCCGCCTGGCCCGTGGCTTCGACCTTGGCGAGTACCTGCGCCTGGGCTCTGGCGAGCTCAAGAGCGGCGGTTTCCGCCGCGAGTCGATCCTCGCCGACGCCCTCGAAGCGCTCATCGGCGCCATCTACCAGGACGCTGACATGCAGACTGCGCGCGAGCGCATCCTGGCCTGGCTGACCGACGAGTTCGAAGGCCTGACCCTGGTCGACACCAACAAAGACCCCAAGACCCGCCTGCAGGAGTTTCTGCAGTCGCGAGCCTGCGAGCTGCCACGTTACGAAGTGGTGGACATCCAGGGCGAACCGCACTGCCGGACCTTCCTCGTCGAATGCGAAGTGGTCCTGCTGAACAAGAAAAGCCGTGGCCAGGGCGTAAGCCGGCGTATTGCCGAACAGGTCGCCGCCGCCGCCGCATTGATCGCCCTGGGCGTGGAGAATGGCAATGACTGAGAACACTTCGACCCGCTGCGGCTATGTCGCCATCGTCGGCCGCCCCAACGTCGGCAAGTCGACGCTGCTCAACCACATCCTCGGCCAGAAGCTGGCGATCACCTCGCGCAAGCCGCAGACCACCCGCCACAACATGCTCGGCATCAAGACCGAGGGTGATGTGCAGGCGATCTACGTCGACACCCCCGGCATGCACAAAGCGAACGACAAGGCGCTCAACCGCTACATGAACCGCAACGCCTCGGCGGCCTTGAAAGATGTCGACGTGGTGATCTTCGTGGTCGACCGCACCCGCTGGACCGATGAGGACCAGCTGGTGCTCGAGCGCGTTCAGTACGTGACCGGCCCGGTGATCCTGGCGGTCAACAAGACCGACCGCATGGACGAGAAGGGCGACCTGATCCCGCACCTGCAGTGGCTGCAAGAGCAACTGCCGAATGCTGAGATCGTGCCGATCTCGGCCCAGCAGGGGCACAACCTCGAGTCGCTGGAAGCGCTGATCGCCAAGCACCTGCCGGAGAACGACCACTTCTTCCCGGAAGACCAGATCACCGACCGCAGCAGCCGCTTCCTGGCCGCCGAGCTGGTGCGCGAGAAGATCATGCGCCAGCTGGGTGCGGAGTTGCCGTACCAGATCACCGTGGAAATCGAGGAATTCAAGCAGCAGGGCCATGTGCTGCACATCCATGCGCTGATCCTGGTCGAACGTGACGGCCAGAAGAAGATCATCATCGGCGACAAGGGCGAGCGCATCAAACGCATCGGCTCCGACGCGCGCAAGGACATGGAAACGCTGTTCGACGCCAAGGTGATGCTCAACCTCTGGGTCAAGGTCAAAGGCGGCTGGTCCGACGACGAGCGCGCCCTGCGTTCGCTGGGCTACGGCGACCTGTAAGCCTCCCAGGCACCCCTGTTTTCCCTGTGGGAGCGGGTTTACCCGCGAATGCGATAGTGGATTCACTGACGCTTTCGCGGGTAAACCCGCTCCCACAGGTGCATATGGCCCTCAGAGACAGCGCATGGATCAACCCACCCCCCAGCCGGCCTACGTGCTGCACAGCCGCCCCTACAAGGAAACCAGCGCCCTGGTGGATTTCCTCACGCCTCAGGGGCGGGTGCGTGCGGTACTGCGCCGTGCGCGGGGCAAGGGCGGCAGCCAGGTGCGGCCGTTCGTGCCACTGGAAGTGGAACTGCGCGGGCGTGGTGAGCTGAAGACCGTATGGCGCCTGGACAGCAACGGTATCGCGGCCTGGCTGCATGGCGATGCGCTGTTCAGCGGCCTCTACCTCAACGAACTGTTGATGCGCCTGTTGCCCGCCGAGGCACCGCAGCCAGCGCTGTTCGAGCATTACACCCTGACCCTGCAAGCCCTGGCCGCCGGCCGACCGCTGGAGCCGCTGCTGCGCTCGTTCGAATGGCGCTTGCTGGACGAGCTGGGTTACGCCTTCTCGCTGGAACATGACGTGAATGACGACCCGGTCGCCGCCGAGGGCCTGTATCGCCTGCAGGTGGATGCCGGCCTGCAACGGGTCGAGCTGTTCCAGCCCGGGTTGTTCAAGGGTACCGAGTTGCAGGCCCTGGCCCAGGCCGACTGGGATGCCCCCGGCGCCTTGCTCGCCGCCAAGCGCCTGATGCGCCAGGCCCTGGCGGTGCACCTGGGGCCCAAGCCACTGGTCAGCCGGGAACTGTTTCGCAAGCGCTGATCAGCACGTATGCTGTGGCCCTCAACTTTCAGGAGTGCCCCTTCGTGACTCACAGCAACCGCATGCTTCTCGGCGTCAACATCGACCACGTGGCGACCTTGCGCCAGGCCCGGGGCACCCGCTATCCAGACCCGGTCAAGGCCGCGCTGGATGCCGAGGAAGCGGGCGCCGACGGCATCACCGTGCACCTGCGTGAAGACCGCCGGCACATCCAGGAGCGCGATGTGCTGGTGCTCAAGGACGTGCTGCAGACCCGCATGAACTTCGAGATGGGCGTCACCGAAGAGATGATGCTGTTCGCCGAGAAGATTCGCCCGGCGCATATCTGCCTGGTCCCGGAAACCCGTCAGGAGCTGACCACCGAAGGTGGCCTGGACGTGGCCGGCCAGGAGGCGCGGATCAAGGCCGCGGTCGAGCGCCTGTCGCGCACCGGCGCTGAAGTGTCGCTGTTCATCGATGCCGACGAGCGCCAGATCGAGGCCTCGCGTCGGGTGGGTGCTCCGGCCATCGAATTGCACACTGGCCGTTACGCGGATGCCGAGACGCCGACCGAGGTGGCCGAAGAGCTCAAGCGCATCGTCGATGGCGTGGCGTTCGGTATTGGCCAGGGGCTGATCGTCAACGCCGGCCACGGGCTGCATTACCACAACGTCGAAGCCGTTGCCGCGATCAAGGGTATCAACGAGCTGAACATCGGCCATGCGCTGGTGGCCCATGCGCTGTTCGTCGGCTTCAAGGCCGCCGTGGCCGAGATGAAAGCGCTGATCGTCGCCGCTTCGCGCTGAGCCATCGCGGGGCAAGCCGGTGCGCCGAACCGCCGCTCCCACGCTTGCACAACTGTGGGAGCGGGTTCACCCGCGAACACGGGCATAGCCCGTGCCAGGCACCGAGGTGTCATCTTCGCGGGTAAACCCGCTCCCACAGACCGAGTGCAGATCTTGAGTTCGGCGCGCTCAGGTGGGGCTTGTCCCGCGAATGTTTACTCTGCCTTGAATACGAGGGTAAAGCGGGTCGGCCCTTCGGCCTGGCTACGCACCTCAACCCGCCCCCCATGCAACTGCATGATCGACTTCACGATCGCCAACCCCAGCCCGGTCCCGCCCTCAAGACGTGACCGCCCGCTGCCAGCCCGGTAGAAACGCTCGAACAGGTGCGGCAGATGCGCCTCGCCAATGCCAGCCCCCTGATTTTCCACCCAGACCCCGACTTCATCGCCCAGCCGCTCGATCCCCACGGTCACCTTTTGCGCTTGCGGGCTATGCCGGATCGCATTGCTCAGCAAGTTCGACAGCGCCCGCTGGAACATCAGCCTATCCGCCCGAGCCGTGCCCCAGCCTTGCAGTTCCAGGGTGATGCCCTTGAGCTCGGCGCTGAAGGCAAACAGCTCACTCACCCGGGCCACCTCGTCGGCCAGTGCCACCGGCTGCAGCGCAACCTGGCTCTGCGGCTGGCTGACCTGGGCGAGGAACAGCATGTCGTTGATGATGCGGTTGAGCCGGGTCAGCTCCTCGACACTGTCCTCCAGCGCTTCACGGTACTTGTCGCCATCGCGCTCGCGGGCCAGGGTCACCTGGGCCTTGCCCATCAGGTTGCCGATCGGTGTGCGCAATTCGTGGGCCAGGTCGTCGGAGAACTGCGACAACTGGCGCACGCCCTGATCGAGGCGGTCGAGCATGACGTTGATGGCCCGGGCCAGGTCGGCCAGCTCGGTCGGCAGGCCCTCCACCGGCAAGCGGTGGTCGAGGTCCTGGGCCGACACTTGCCCGGCGATGCGGCGAAAGTGACGCAGCGGGCGCAGGTCGCGCTGCACCAGCTTCCAGGCAGCGATGCCGATCAGCAGCAGCAACAGCGGCAAGGCGAGCAGGGTCGAATGCAGGTAGGCCTGCAGCAGGGCGTTGTCGTCGCCGCGGTTGAGCGACATCAGCACATTCACCGGGGTGTCGTCGCGCAGCAGCATCAAGCGGCTGGCGGTGAGCACTTCGTTGCCTTGATCGTCGCGCCACTCGTGGAACACCAGCCGGGGGCTCGCGGCCATTTCCAGCAGGTGCCGGGATTGCAGGGCCGGGCCAAGGCTGAGCAGGGCCGGGTGACGGCCGCTGGTGGCCATGACGCTGAGGCTCAGGTTGTCATGGCCCATTACCAGGTCGAGCAACGGGTGAGCGCGGGTGCCGAGGTCGTCGCTGCGCAGGTCCACCCGCAGGTTGTGCTCGACCTGCAGCATCTTGCGCGCCAGGTCCTTGCGCGCACGGCTGTCCAGCTCGTGGTCGAGGGCGAACACCGCCAGGGTGGCCAGCAGCAGCACCAAGGCTGCGCCCATCAGGGTGACGGTCAGGCCGAGGCGCAGCGACAGGGTGGCGCGCTTCACGCCCGCGCCTCGAGCACATAGCCGACGCCACGCAGGGTGTGGATCAGCTTGTCCTCGAAGGGGTCGTCGATCTTCGCCCGCAGGCGGCGGATCGACACCTCGACCACGTTGGTGTCGCAATCGAAGTTCATGTCCCACACCAGCGAAATGATCTGCGTGCGCGACAGCACTTCGCCGCTCTGGCGCATCAGCAGGTGCAGCAGGGCGAACTCCTTGGCGGTCAGGTCGATGCGCTGGCCGCCGCGGAAGGCGCGGTGGCGGCCGGGGTCGAGCTCAAGGTCGGCGACCTTCAGGGTGCTTGGTTGCAGGCGCTGGTCGTTGCGCCGCAGCAGGCTGCGGATGCGTGCCAGCAGCTCGGGGAATTCGAAGGGTTTGAGCAGGTAGTCGTCGGCGCCCAGGTCCAGGCCCTTGACCCGATCGGCAAGGCGGCCGTGGGCGGTGAGCATCATGATCCGGGTGGACGACTCGGCGCGCAGGCGCTGCAGCACGCTCCAGCCATCGAGCTCGGGCAGGTTGACGTCGAGGATCACCAGGTCGTAGGGCTGCTGGCGGGCCAGGTGCAAGCCGTCGGTGCCGGTATGGGCGCAGTCGACCACGTAGCCGTTTTCGCGCAGGCCTTGCTGCAGGTAGTCGGCGGTACGGGGTTCGTCCTCGATGATCAGTAGGCGCATGGTGAGCTCGGGTTACGGAAAGGGGGCGATTCTCGACCCTGTAGTGACATCAGGGTCAAGCGGTGAGGATGTTACTGGATGCGAATGGGTAAACGGCGGGGATAACGGATTTGTAATACGCGGGTCATGTGCGTGACAGGCCTGCTCCATTGATCTCGTGGGAGCGGGCTTGCCCCGCGAAGGGGCCGCCTTGCAAGACTGTAATGTCCTGCTCACCTTGGCGTTAGCTGCCCCTTGCGATGATGGCCCTGTCGATACGGTTATCACGAGGCAAGCACGATGAACCTGAGCAAATACCTGCTGCTGGCGATCCTCGCCCTGGGCAGCACCAGCGTTTTCGCCGAGGGTGGCGCGGAGCGGTCGAAGCAGTTCTGGCAGGCGTTCCGCGAGGACCAGGCGCGCCTTTACGGCGACAAGCAAGAGGCCGTGGCCGAACGCGAGCGCAAGGCCGAAGAAAAGGCCCGTGAGCTGGCCAAGGATTGAGTAACCACCACCTGCGCCGCGACAGCTCCTCGCCGCAGGTGTATTCAGGCGCCCCTTCAGGGTAATGCCAGTCAGTCAAGCCATGTGGGGTCGCGGCGCTACCCTTCGCGGGTAAACCCGCTCCCACAGGGCATCCAACGCCTGTGGGAGCGGGTTTACCCGCGAAGGGCTGCAAAGCAGCCCCAACAAGTGCGATGAAGCGCTAACTGACTGGCATTACCCTTCAGGGCGCCCTTTTTATTTGCGCGCCAGCAGCGTGGCGCGGCGCGGGGCCGGCAGGCCTTCGATGGTCTTACCGTGGTCGTTCGGGTCGAGGAAGTCGCCCAGCGACTGGTAGCGCATCCACTCGGTGCTGCGCTGTTCCTCGACGCTGGTAACGCTGACATCGACGCAGCGCACATCGCTGAACCCCGCGCGGCGCAGCCAGCGCTCCAACGCCGGCACCGACGGCAGGAACCACACGTTGCGCATCTGCGCATAACGGTCCTCGGGCACCAGCACCTGGTTTTCATCGCCCTCGATCACCAGGGTTTCCAGCACCAGTTCGCCACCTTTCACCAGGCAATCCTTGAGCGCCAGCAGGTGCTCGATGGGCGAACGGCGGTGGTAGAACACGCCCATGGAGAACACCGTGTCGAAACCTTCCAGGTTGGCCGGCAGTTCCTCCAGGGCGAACGGCAGGTGCCAGGCCGGCAAGTCCGGCAGGTACTGCTGCACCGCCTGGAACTGGCAGAAGAACAGCCAGTTGGGGTCGACCCCGATGACCATGTCGGCACCGGCGCCGAGCATGCGCCACTGGTAGTAGCCGTTGCCGCAACCCACATCGAGTACGCGCTTGCCCTTAAGGTCCAGGTGCGGGCCGACCCGCGACCATTTCCAGTCCGAGCGCCATTCGGTGTCGACGTGCACGCCGAACAGGTCGAACGGCCCCTTGCGCCAAGGCGACAACCCCATCAAGGCCTGGCGCATCTGCTCCCGGGTGGCGTCGTCGCAGTCGCAGTCCAGGCGCAGGCCGTCGACCAGGTCGATCTCGCTTGGCGTCAGTCGTGGCAGCGCTTCGAGCGCGCCGCGCCAGCGGTCGAGGTCGCCGTGGCCCTTTTCCAGCTTGGTTTGCAGTTGTGCCTGCAGGCCTTGGGACCAGGTGGCGAGGGGCGTGCCCGCCAGGCGGCGGACGAGAGGGGACAGATCGATCATGGCAGGGCTATCAGCGAGGCGAAGTTAAGGCATTGGAACCAGGGCACGACCTTGGAGAAGCCGGCGGCGCGCAGGCGCTCGGCATGGGTTTCCAACGTATCGGGCTTCATCACGTTTTCGATGGCGCTGCGCTTCTGGGCGATTTCCAGTTCGCTGTAGCCATTGGCCCGCTTGAAGTCCAGGTGCAGGTCGTTGAGCAGTTGCTGTTGCTGGTCGTCGGCGAAGCGCAGCTTTTCCGAGAGGATCAGCGCACCGCCCGGCAGCAGGGCCTGGCGAATGCGGCCGAGCAACTCCAGGCGCTGTTCGGGGGCGATGAACTGCAGGGTGAAGTTCATCGCCACCACCGAGGCGGGCTCGAACGGCAACGACAGGATGTCGGCCTCCAGCACCTGTACCGGCAACAGCTCCTGGAACATCGAGTCCTGGGCCGTGAGGTACTGGCGGCAGCGCTCGACCATGGCCGCGGAGTTGTCCACGGCAATCACCCGGCAACCCTCGGTGCGCACATGCCGGCGCAGGGCCTGGGTCACCGCGCCCAGCGAGGCGCCGAGGTCGTACAGCGCTGTATTCGGCTGGGCGAAGCGCGCGGCCAGCACGCCGAGGTTCTCGACGATGGTCGGGTAACCGGGCACCGAGCGCTTGATCATGTCCGGGAACACTTGCACCACGTCCTCGTTGAAAACGAAGTCGGGTACCTGCTCCAGGGGCTGGGCGAAAAGGCGGTCGGGTTGTTTGCTCACGAAGGGTCCGGGCGGCTGGCAATCTACAGGGGCGGCATTCTAGCCAAACCACGGCAAGCTTGCATGACTGGCTGACCGGCGCCGCTGGCTTACTTGACCCGAATGGCGCAATCGAAGGTCTGCACCGGGCGCACTTCCGGGGCCCAGGGCTGCTGGTAGACCAGGATCAGGTGGCCCTCGCCGGCGGTCTTGGCCTGGAAGCGCCAGGTGGAGGTCCCGCCGCTGCCGACGATACCGGCTTCCTCGGGGGTGCTGTAGACCTCGGGGCCGAGGGCCCGGAGGATTTCCGGCGCCGGGTTCTGCAACAGCCAGCGGTAACCGGTGCTGGGGTTGCTGGGCAGGGTGAGGGTCATGGTCTGGCCAACCTGCAGGCGCGTCGGGCATTCGCTTTCGGCGTCCAGTTCGACGTTGCGTAGCGGCTGTTGCGCGCAGGCGGTGAGCAGGGCGAGGCCCAGGGGAACGAGCAGACGAGGGAGGGTCATGTTGGCTCCTGAGGCTGAAGTTGCCAGAGGATAACCGAAGTTGTGCTGCCTGTGCCGGCCTCATCGCGGGGCAAGTCGGGGCGCCGAACCGCCGCTCCCACGGTTGAGCACGCGTGGGAGCGGGCTTGCCCCGCGATTGGGATCAATCAGAACAACACTTTCGCCACGTCGGCAAAGCGCTTGGCGAAGTGCACGGTCAGCCCTTCCTTCAGATACTCCGGCAACTCGGCGAAATCGCCACGGTTGGCCTCGGGCAGGATCAGCTCGAAGATTTTCTGCCGGCGCGCGGCAATCACCTTCTCGCGCACGCCGCCAATGGGCAGCACCTGCCCGGTCAGGGTCAACTCGCCGGTCATGGCCACGCCTTTCTTCGGCACCTGGTCACGGGCCAGCGACAACAGCGCGCTGGCCATGGTCACACCAGCGCTGGGGCCATCCTTGGGGGTGGCGCCTTCGGGCACGTGCAGGTGAATGAAGGCCTCGTTGAAGAAGCCCGGCGTGCCACCGTACTGCTTCAGGTTGGAGCTGACATAGCTGTAGGCGATTTCCGCCGACTCCTTCATCACATCCCCCAACTGGCCGGTGAGCTTGAGGCCGCGGTTGAGGGTGTGGATGCACGTGGCCTCGATCGGCAGGGTGGCGCCGCCCATGCTGGTCCAGGCCAGGCCGGTGATCACGCCCTTGCCGGCCAGCACCTGTTCGCTGCGGAACACCGGCATGCCGAGGGCTGGCTCGAGCTCCTTGTTGCCGATCTTCAGCTTGGCGCCCGGGTCTTCCAGGAGCTTGACCACCGCCTTGCGCACCAGCTTGCCCAGTTGTTTTTCCAGCTGGCGCACGCCAGCCTCGCGGGCATAGCCCTCGATCACCGTTCGCAGGGCGCTGTCGCTGATGCTCAGGCTGCTCTTCGAGACACCGGCCTTTTCCAGCTGCTTGGGCCACAGGTGGCGCTTGGCGATGGCCAGTTTTTCTTCGGTGATGTAGCCGGACAGGCGGATCACTTCCATGCGGTCGAGCAACGGCCCGGGGATCGAGTCCAGGGTGTTGGCGGTGCAGACGAACAGCACTTTGGACAGGTCCAGGCGCAGGTCCAGGTAATGGTCGAGGAAATCGACGTTCTGCTCGGGGTCGAGGGTTTCCAGCAGCGCCGAGGCGGGGTCGCCCTGGTAGCTTTGGCCCATCTTGTCGATCTCATCGAGCATGATCACCGGGTTCATCACCTCGACCTCCTTCAGCGCCTGCACCAGCTTGCCCGGCTGGGCGCCGATGTAGGTGCGGCGGTGGCCCTTGATCTCGGCCTCGTCGCGCATGCCGCCGACGCTGAAGCGGTAGAACGGCCGGCCGAGGGATTCGGCGATGGACTTGCCGATGCTGGTCTTGCCCACCCCGGGCGGGCCCACCAGCAACACGATCGAGCCGCTGATCTCGCCTTTCCAGGCGCCCACGGCGAGGAATTCGAGGATGCGTTCCTTGATGTCATCAAGCCCGGCGTGGTGGCGGTCCAGCACCTTGCGGGCGTGGGCAAGGTCGAGCTTGTCGTCGCCATACACGCCCCAGGGCAGGGCGGTGGCCCAGTCCAGGTAGTTGCGGGTGACGGCGTATTCCGGCGAGCCGGTTTCGAGGATGGCCAGCTTGCCCATCTCTTCGTCGATGCGTTTTTTCGCCTGCTCGGGCAGGGTCTTGTCCTGCAGGCGTTGCTGGAACTGCTCGACATCGGCGCTGCGATCGTCCTTGGTCAGGCCCAGCTCCTGCTGGATGACCTTTAGCTGTTCCTTGAGGAAGAATTCGCGCTGGTGCTCACCGATCTGCCGGTTCACCTCGGCGGAAATCTCGTTCTGCAGGTGCGCGACCTCGACTTCCTTGCGCAGCATCGGCAGCACTTTCTCCATGCGTTTGAGCATGGGCACGCAGTCCAGCACTTCCTGCAGCTGGCTGCCGGTGGCGGAGGTGAGCGCGGCGGCGAAATCGGTGAGCGGCGACGGGTCGTTGGGGCTGAAGCGGTTGAGGTAGTTCTTCAGCTCTTCGCTGTACAGCGGGTTGAGCGGCAGCAGCTCCTTGATCGCGTTGATCAGCGCCATGCCGTAGGCCTTCACCTCATCGGTGGGCTGCGCCGGCTGGTGCGGGTATTCGACTTCGACCAGGTAGGGCGGGCGGTGGTGCTTGAGCCAGGTGCGGATGCGCACCCGGGTCAGGCCCTGGGCGACGAACTGCAGCTTGCCGCCTTCGCGGCTGGCGTGGTGCACCTTCACCAGGGTGCCGTACTCGGGCAGGGACTTGGTGTCGAAGTGGCGGTGGTCTTCGGCCGGGGTGTCCATGAAGAACAGCGCCAGCGAGTGGTGCGGGGTCTTGGCCACCAGGTCGAGGGTTTCGGCCCAGGGCTCTTCATTAACGATCACCGGCAGCACTTGTGCGGGGAAGAACGGGCGATTGTGGATCGGGATAACGTAGACCTTGTCCGGCAGTTGCTGGCCGGGCAGGGCGAGATGGTGGCCGGCGCCGGTGGCGTGGTCGGGGTGTTCGACTTCGCTGTGTTCGTCGGGGCGGTCCGGGAAATCCTGCTGGTCGCTCATGGGGCACCTGCGTGAATGGCTATGGTGCTTAGATGGGGAGGGGAGGGATGGGTTTCAAGCATTGAGCTTCTAGCCACAAGCTTCAAGCTGCAAGAGAAAAGCGCGACCGGGCTGGTTCGACGTTCTCTTGCAGCTTGCAACTTGAGGCTTGCAGCTTACTCCGCGAGTTTGTAAGCGATGATGTAATCGCCCATGCGGGTGCCCAGCGAGCCATGCCCACCGGCGGTCACCAGCACGTACTGCTTGCCGTCCTTGCCGGTGTAGGTCATCGGCGTGGCCTGGCCGCCTGCCGGCAGGCGGGCCTTCCACAGCTCTTCACCGTTCTTCACGTCATAGGCGCGCAGGTACTGGTCCAGGGTGCCGCTGAGGAAGCCCACGCCACCGGCGGTGACGATCGAGCCGCCCATGCTCGGTACGCCCACTGGCATGCCGATCGGTACCGGGGTGCTGTCACGGGTGGTGCCGTTCTTGTGCTTCCACACCACTTTGTTGGTGAACAGGTCGATGGCGGCCACATAGCCCCAGGCCGGGGCCTGGCACGGCACGCCCAGCGGCGACATGAACGGGTGCATGGTCACGGCATACGGCGCGCCGGTGTTCGGCTGCACGCCGCTGGTCTCGCTTTCGCGCTTGCTGCCTTCGGCAACCTGCTCACGCGGCACCATCTTCGACACGAAGGCCATGTAGTTGGGCGAGGTGAACAGCAGCTGGCGCACCGGGTCGACCGACACGCTGCCCCAGTTGAACACGCCGACGTTGCCCGGGTAGACCAGGCTGCCCTGCTCGGACGGCGGGGTGTACTGGCCTTCGTAGCGCAGGCTGCGGAACTGGATGCGGCAGAGCATCTGGTCGAACGGCGTGGCGCCCCACATGGCCTGTTCGGTCAGGTCGGGGCCGAGCAGGTTGAGGTCGGAGCGGGCCTGGGTCGGTGCGGTGTGGTCGCCCTTGACCGCGCCTTGCGGGACCGGGATCTCGCGGATCGGCACGATCGGCGTGCCGTCGCGGCGGTCGAGCACATACAGGCTGCCTTGCTTGGTCGGCACGATGACCGCGGGCTTGATGCCGTCGTCGGTCTTCAGGTGGACCAGGGTCGGCTGGCTGCCGACGTCCATGTCCCACAGGTCATGGTGGGTGAACTGGTAGTTCCAGCGCGCCTTGCCGGTGGCCAGGTCCAGGGCGACGATGCCGGCGCTGTACTTCTCGGCGCCCGGGGTGCGGTCGGCGCCCCACTGATCGGGGGTCTGGTTGCCCAGCGGCAGGTAGATCATGCCGAGGTCTTCATCGACGCTGGCGATCGACCACATGTTGGCCGAGTTGCGGCTGTAGAACTTGCCGTCGGCCAGGGGCTTGGTGTCGTCCGGGTTGTTGCTGTCCCAGTTCCACACCAGGTGCCCGTCGTGCACGTCATAGGCGCGGATCACGCCGGACGGCTCGTTGGTCGACTCGTTGTCGGTCACGTGGCCGCCGATGATCACCAGGCTGCGGGTGATCGCCGCCGGCGAGGTGGAGTAGTAGCCACCGGCGGTGAACGGGCCGATGCCGCGGGTCAGGTCGATCACGCCCTGGTTGGCGAAGCCTTCGCAGACCTTGCCGTTGTCGGCGTTGATGGCGATCAGGCGGGCGTCGGCGGTCGGCAGGTAGAGGCGGCGCGGGCAGGCCAGGGCCACGGCTTGGCCTGCGTCGGTGATTTTCGGCGCGGGGCTGCCGTCACGGCTGACGTAGTTGTTCTCGTCGTAGTAGGAGACGCCACGGCAGGTCATGTGGGCGAAGCCCTTGAAGGTGCCGGTAGGGCTCTTGACCTGCGGATCGAAGCGCCAGATCTCGGCGCCGGTGTCCGGGTCCAGGGCCAGCAGCCTGCTGTGGGCGGTGCAGGCATAGAGCATGCCGTTCACTTTCAGCGGGGTGTTCTGGTTGGTCAGCTCGACCGGGTCGTTCTCGGTCGGCAGGTCACCGGTACGGATGCGCCAGGCTTCTTCCAGGCGGTAGGCGTTCTGCGGGGTGATCTGGCGCAGCGGCGAGTAGCGGTCGCCGTGCTCGGTACGGCCGTAGGCCTGCCATTCACCGTCCGGCATGGCCGGTGCGGCGCTGCCCATTTCGCTGTCGTCGCGGGTGAACGCGCCACGGATTTCGCCCGGGTGGGTGAACTGGCTGGCCACGGCGGTGGCGCCGGAAGCTACCACGGCCAGGCTGAGCAGGGCGGTGTTGATCCTGGAAGCCGGGCCGATCAGCGGGCGACGCGCCCACGGCAGCAGCAGCACCACGCCGATGGCGAACCAGATGGCCAGGCGTGGCACCAGCTGCCACCAATCCAGGCCGACTTCCAGCAGGGCCCAGACCGTGCTGCCCAGCAGCACCAGGCCGTACAGGCCCAGGGCGATGCGGCGCTTGGCCAGCAGCAGGATGCCGGACAGGGCGAAGCCGATCCCGGCAATCAGGTAGTAAAGCGAGCCGCCCAGCTGGCTCAGCTTGATGCCGCCGGCCAGCAGGGCCAGGCCCATCAGCAACAGCAGCACGCCCATCAGGCGCGGTAGCCAGCGGGTTCCATTGTTGGCACCGTCAGTGCTCATCGTCTGTTCTCCGTAGAGTGGAAGGGGAGGTTAGAAAGTGCTCTGGATCTTCAGGCCACCGATCAGCGCGTCATCGACGTGCGACACGCCGCCCGGGTGGCGGATGTACTGCAGGTTCGGGCGCACGGTGAGCCAGTTGGCCAGGTGGATGCCGTAATAGAGTTCGGCGCTGTATTCGGTGTCCTGCACGGGCAGGTAGCCAGGGTTGTCGTAGTCGTAGAGACCGGCGGCCTGGTTGATGAGGCGGGCGTTCTTGCGGTAGCCGGGGTTGACGTGCACACGGGCCAGGGCGAAACCGATGTCGTCCTTGGCGCGGGCGTCGAACGGCCCTTTGTAAACCACACCTGCCTGTACATAGTTGTCGATGGCATTGGTCTTCTTGTCGTGCACCGTGGCATTGGCGAACAGGCTCAGGCCACGCGACTGGTCGGACGCCTGCGCGGTCACCTGCTGCTGCACGCCGAGCCACAGGCCGTGCTTGCTCGAGCTGCTGCGGTAGGCGGCGCCGCTGATGGCGGCCGGGGCGCCGTTGCTGTCCTTCAGAACATCCTGTGCCTTGGCATTACTGTAGTAGTAGCCGGCGCGATATTCCCCTTTCAGGCCATTGAGCCGCGGGCTCCACACCAGTTCGACCGGCATCACCGCGCCTTGCGTGCCGCTGCCGCTGAGCTTGAAGCCGTTGCCCGATTCGAGGTTGGACGGGTTCTGCTCGAACACGCCGACCTGGGCATAGAGTTCGTCGTTGAGGTTGTAGCGCACGCGCAGCGCCCACTGGCTGACCGGCCAGTTGTACCAGATGCCGCCCACCCAGTTGCCGACCTGCGAGCCGCAGAACGCCAGGTTCTGGAAGTCGCAGGGGAAGCTGTTGAAGTCTTCGCCTTCGCCGAAGCGGCCGAATTTCACATCCAGCGCACCGTCGAAGTACTTCTGCTTGATCCACATCTGCGTCAGCCGCCAGGTTTCGCCGCGGCCCCAGACTTCCTGGGCCGAGGTGAAGCCGCCGACGCGTGGGTCGATGATGCGGTCGTTGCTGATGTTGTCGCCGTGGCGTTCGGTGACGGTCAGCTGGACCTCGGTGTCATGCCAGCCGAGGATTTTCTGCAGGTCCATGTTCACGCCGAAGGTGAACTGGTCGCTGTAGCGTGCGGCGCGGTCGTGGCTGTAGCCACCGTGCAGGTTGCTGCCCATCTCGCCGGTGTAGCCGAGGGTGAAGTCGTAGCCCTTTTCCAGCAGATCGGTGCGGGTGCCGCCCCAGTCGCCGAGCATCCAGGGGGAGTCCTTGGCGAACAGTTCGCTGGCGCTGGTGGTGGGGGACAGGCTGCCGAGCAGGGTGGCAAAGGCGAGTCCGGCGTAGCGGGTAGTGGGCAACTGGAGCATGAGATAGCGCTATCTTTTGATTGTTGAAGAAACGGCAAGCGCAACGAGGCGTGGGAGCATCGAAGGGAAAAGGCTGCGAAAGGTATTCGATGAAGCGATTCAGCTTGCGGCGGGGAGGATATAGGGGAAGTTGTAAGAAAAAAAGACAAAATGTCGCAGGGGATTGTTGCTCACCGGGTAACAGTTCGAGGCACAGGGGCCACTGTGGGAGCGGGTTTACCCGCGAATGCAATGTTGAATCCACTGCCGCATTCGCGGGTAAACCCGCTCCCACAGAGGAACCTCAGAAGGAAGTGCGCAAACCAACCTCCACACTACGCCCCGGCGCCGGCGCGATATCCCGCAGGATCGAACTGGCATAGCGCACCGTCTGGTCGGTCAGGTTCTCCCCCCGCACAAAGGCCAGCCACTGGCTCTGGCCGATATCGAAGCGATAACCAAGGCTGGCACCCAGGGTGGTGTAGCCCTCGGTGCTGGTCTCATTGGCCGGCTTGCGGTGCTGCGAAGCGGCATGTTGCACGTCGACCCGCGCCTGCCAGCGATCCAGTTCCCACACCAGCCCGCTGTTCAGGCGCAAAGGCGCGATGCGCGGCAGTGGCTCGCCGCTGTCGAGGTTCTTCGCCCGGGTGTAATCGCCCGAAAGCTCCAGGGCGAAACTGCCGTAGCGGTTCTCCAGCAACTGCCACCGGTCCTGGGCCTCGATGCCATAGAAGCGTGCGCGCACGCCCTGGTACTGGTACTCGGGGAAGCCTTCGTGCTCGTGGTCATGATCATGGTCTTCGTCATGGTCATGATCGTGCCCCTCGCGCAGGTTGCCGGTACCAATCAGGCCGATGTAGTTGCGAAAGTGGCTGTAGAACACGCCGACACTGCCCTTGTGGGTGCCATTGTCGAAGCGCAGGGCCAGGTCGGCGGAGATGGCCTTCTCTTTGTTCAGGCTGGCGTCACCCACTTCAAAGGCGCCGGTGGCGACGTGGGCGCCGTTGGCGTACAGCTCGTAGAAGGTCGGGGCGCGCTCGGTGTAGCCCAGGTTGGCGGCCAGCGCCCACACCGGGTCGAGCTGGTAGACGGCGCCGGAAGAAAGGCTGAAGGCGTTGAAGCTGCTGGCGCTGTCGGCGGCGGCGAAGGTTTCGTTGCCCTTGGCATCGGGGTCGACGCGGGTGTGCTCCAGGCGGGCGCCCAGGCTCAGGTTCAGGCGCTGCGTGGCCTGCCATTGTTCGAGCATGAACAGCGCCAGGCTGTCGGTGTCGGTGTGCGGGACGAATGCTTCTTCACCCAGGGCGGAGAATTCGTTGCGGCTGACCTGTGCGCCGATCACCCCCTCGACCGGGCCGAGCGGCTGGTGCCGCGCCTCGATGCGCGCCTCGTAGCCTTTGTTCTTGAAGGTGGTATGCACTTCGCCGCTTTCGATCTCGCGGTGCTGGTAGTCGGTGTAACCGGCATCGACCTTGACCGAGCTGAACGGGCCGTCGAGGTCGCGCAGCTCCGAGGCGAAGCCGTAGTGGTCCTGTTGCATGTCCAGGCGCACACCGGGCTCGGCCACCGAGCCGTAGTTGCTGTCGTAGCGGCTGTAGGACAGGCCGGTGTAGCCGTGATCCCAGTGGTAGCTGCCGCCGATTGCGCCACCGTCCTGGCGACCGTCGCTGTTTTCCAGGCGGTGCTTGCTGCCGGGCTCGTCGGCGTCGCGCACCTTCGAGCTGCGCGCATAACCGGGGATACGCAGGTCGTTGAACTGGCGGCTGTTGGCATCCAGGTGCAGGGCGAAGGCGCCGTTGCCGGCTTCCAGCTTGCCGGCGCTGCTGCGGGTGGTGTCGGCGCCGCCGTAGCGCAGCTCACCGGCGCCGTGGATGCCGTCGATGGGCGCGTCGGGGATGCGGTTGTCGAAGGTGTTGACCACACCGCCGATGGCGTTGCCGCCGTACAGCAAGGCGGCCGGGCCACGCACGATCTCGACCCGTTCTACGGTGACCGGGTCCAGCGGCACGGCGTGGTCATAGGACAGCGACGAGGCGTCCAGGGCACCGACGCCGTTACGCAGGATGCGGATACGGTCGCCGTCCAGGCCACGGATCACCGGGCGGCTGGCGCCGGGGCCGAACCAGGTGGAAGCCACGCCGGGCTGTTTGTTCAGGGTCTCGCCCAGGCTGCCGTGCTGCTGTTGCAGCAGCGCGTCGCCTTCGAGCACGGTGCTGGGGGCGGCCAGTTGCGCGTTGCCCAGCGGGTTGGCGGTGATCACCTGGGGTTGCAGCTCGACGGCGTGGCTTGCGGGCGAGGCCAGCCACAGCGCTACGGCGAGGGGGGAGAGGTGCAGGGGGATGTGACGCATGGGGTGGGGCGTTCCTTGGCAGAAATGCTAATAGTTACTTTATAACATTTCATCACAAGCTGTTCGGTACTGGCCAGCACTTTGTGGACTGGCGTAATTGTCTGTAGGAGCGGCCTTGTGCCGCGAAAGGGGCGCGTGGCGACCCCAGGATCGTGGCCATGGCATAGATCGCCGGGGCTGCTTTGCAGCCCTTTCGCGACACAAGGCCGCTCCTACAGGGCACAGCTGCGCAGGCCGTAGATGCCACTACCCCACTACACTCGTGTAAGGTGCGCACCTTCCCGAACCTGGAGCACTGGCATGAGCACGGCCCAACACAATGCGCTGCACGGCAAGACCCTCGAGCAGATCCTCACCGAACTGGTGGCGCACTACCAATGGCAGGGCCTGGCCGAGCGCGTCGATATCCGCTGCTTCAAGAGCAACCCGACCATCAAGTCGAGCCTGACCTTCCTGCGCAAGACGCCCTGGGCGCGGGAGAAGGTCGAGCTGCTGTATGTGAAGCTGCAGCGCAAAGGCTGATGCCGCGCCGCCCCTGGCTGACGCTCGCTGCCGTGCTCGGCTGGGCGGGCCTGGCGATCCAGCTGTACCTGGTGCTGCTGGCGCGCTGGCAGGCGCAGGCCAGCCTGATTGGCGGGCTGGTCAACCTGTTCTGTTTTTTCACCGTGTTGAGCAACACCCTGGCGGCCACGGTATTGAGCCACGCCGCGTTCGGTCGCGAGTCGGCGGCCAGGCGCTGGTTCCTCTCACCTGCGGTCAGTTCGTGCATCGCCGCCAGCATCGTGCTGGTGGGCCTGGCCTACAGCCTGCTGTTGCGCCACCTGTGGCAACCCCAGGGCTGGCAATGGTTGGCCGACGAGCTGCTGCACGATGTGATGCCGGTGCTCTTCTTCCTGTATTGGTGGTTCGAGGTGCCGAAGGGGCAACTGCGGTTGTGGCACCTTGCGATGTGGGCGCTGTATCCGGGGCTGTATTTTGCCTTTGTGCTGTTGCGCGGGCATGAGATCGGGGTCTATCCGTATCCCTTCGTCGATGTGGCGCGGTTGGGGTATGGGCAGGTGATGGTCAATGCCCTGGGGGTGCTGGCGGGGTTCTGGGGGATCGGGCTGGTATTGCTGGGGCTGGACCGGTGGCGCAGGCCTTCATGACGTTGTTGGTGTTATCGCGGGGCAAGCCCGCTCCCACGCTGATCCACCCTTGGACTGCCCCCAAGAAGTTGAACACCAATCCAATCCTTAGGAGTAGTCCACAGCGTGGGAGCGGGCTTGCCCCGCGATAATGCAGTACTGGCAACCTTATTCGTCGTCGGCGGTGCCGTCAGCTCGCCAGTAAGCAGCGGCCTTGAGGGAATCCTCGGGCACGCCTTTCTCCAGCAGCAATGCCTTGGCCTGGCGGGTCAGGGATTTCTCCAGCGCCACCCAGCCGTACAACCGGCCATCTGGCAACGCCAGGTGCTTCACCCGCTCCAGCACGTCTTCGGCATGCCGGCGCACCCAGATCACCTCGACCTGCGCCTTGCTCGGCAGTGGCTGGCGCTCCTGTTCATCCTCGATCTGGATCACCGCCAGCACCTGGCGCCCCGCCGGCAGCTCTTCCAGGCGCCGCGCAATGGCCGGGATCGCCGTTTCATCGCCAATCAGCAGGTAGCTGTCGAAAATATCCGGCACCACCATCGAGGCCCGTGGCCCGGCGATATCCAGCGTTTGCCCCGGTGCGGCCTGGGCGGCCCAGGTCGACGCCGGGCCGTCGCCGTGCAGGACGAAATCGATGTCCAGCTCCAGGTTCTGCAGGTCGATGCGCCGTGGCGTGTATTCGCGCATGGTCGGCCGGGCGCCGCCGTCGCGGCCCAGGTTGCGCGCATCGATGGCCACCTGCTCCTCGGGCGTGCAGGCAAACAGCAGCTTGATGTGATCGTCCGTGCCGACGCTGGTGAAACCGGCCAGCTCGGCGCCGCCGAGGGTTACGCGGCGCATGCGCGGGGTCAGGTCGGTGACCCGCAGCACGACGAGGCGGCGCTGGCGGATCTCATGGTTGACGCGATGGATGGTGTCGCTCATGGGGTGTTCTCCGTAACGGCCGGCCCGGAGGCGATGGCCTTGGCGGTGTCGTTGAGCAGGGTGCGTACCCGCTCGATCTCGTCGGGCGTCCAGCGGCCGCTGTGCATGTGCAGGGCGTGGCGCAGGTTGCCGACGGCTTCATGGATTTCAGCGGGGCGGTCATGGCCGCGCAGGGCACGCTTGCTCACTTCGATGCGCATGCGCACGCCGTCGAGGGCGACTGCTTGCTCGGCCAGGGCATTGCGACCGGCATCGGTGATGGCGTAAAGGCGCTTGCTGCCCTGAATCTGACCGCTGATCAGCTCGGCTTCTTCGAGGTAGCTGAGGGTTGGGTAGATCACGCCGGGGCTTGGGCTGTAACTGCCGTCGAACAGGTTCTCGATCTGGCGAATCAGGTCGTAGCCATGGCCAGGCTGCTCGGCCAGCATCGACAGCATCAGCAGTTTCAGGTCACCCGGGGCGAACACCCGCGGGCCACGCTCGCCGCGGCCAGGGCGGCGTTCGAAGGGGTCATGGGAGGAATGGTCGCGCATGGCGCAAGGGCTCCGTCTGTTTCGATATATCGCAAGATATTACTCAAGATATATCTAAAGACAAGCCCCCAAATGCAGATGATTATCATCTAGTTACTCGATAGGTCGTTGCGCCGTACGGGTTGCAATGCCACCTGCGGTGCCTTGCAGGCGTTGGGATTGTTCGGTTCCAGGTATGGCATGAGGATCGGCGCCATGCCCTTGAGCACCTGCACCGGCAGTGCCGAGGTGAAAGTGAAGGCTTCGGCCGTGCGCCCCGGGACGAAGGCGGTGAGGGTGCCGAAATGGTTGTCGCCAAGGAAGAACACGAAGGTGGCGGTGCGGTTCAGCGAGCGCGAGCCGATCAACCGGCCACCGGCGCCGAAGCTTTCGATGCGGTTGTCACCGGTGCCGGTCTTGCCACCCATCACCAGCGGCGTGCCGTCGTGCAGTTTGAAGCTGCCCGAGATGCGCCGTGCAGTACCGGCGTCCACCACCTGCGACATCGCGCCCTTGAGCGCCCGGGCCACCTCGACCGGGAGGATCCGCTGGCCACGGTCGGGGTCGCTGAGCAGCTGGGTTTCGTAAGGCGTGCCTTGGGCGAAGTGCAGGGTGTCGATGCGCAGGGTCGGCAGGCGCACGCCGTCGTTCTGGATGATGCCGACCAGCTCGGAGAGCGCGGCCGGGCGGTCGCCGGAGCTGCCGATGGCGGTGGCCAATGACGGCACCAAGTGGTCGAACGGGTAACCCACGCGCTTCCAGCGCTTGTGGATGTCGAGGAACGCCTCGATCTCGACCATGGTGCGGATGCGGCTGTCGCGAGCGCCCTGGTGGCGGCTCTTGAACAGCCAGCTGTACACCTCCTGGCGCTCGAAACGGCTGGCATTGAGGGTGTCCTTGAGCGAAGCGCCGGGGTTCTTCAGCAGGTAGCCGAGCATCCACAGGTCCAGCGGGTGGACCTTGGCGATATAGCCCTGGTCGGGCAGGTCGTACTTGCCCGGCCCGTAGGCTTCGTACATTTCCACCAGGCGGCTGTCGGTGAGCTTGGCCATGGCGATCTTGTCGTCCTTGCTGTGGGCCCTGACAAACGCGTTGAAGGTTTCCTGGCCCGATTCGGGGAACAGGTAGCGGTGCACCGCCGCCAGGCGCTGCGGGGTGACGCGCATGCTGTCGAGGAAGGTATCCAGGCGCTGTTGCGAGGTCTTGCGCTGGTACTTCTTCCAGAACCGCATCATGTAGTTGCTGCCTTCGCGGTCGGCGAAGCGCGCCAGGTATTCCTGGCGCCGTGGGTCGCTGTCGTCCCTGAGCAGCGGTTCGCGGTTGAACGGCTGCTGGTAGGTGACGTAGCGCACCAGGTCGCGCATCAGGCGGATGAACGGCAGGTTGATCGATTCGCGCAGGGCATCCTTGAGCGTCGGGTTGCGGTTGTTGTCTTCCTTGCGGAAGTTGTTGAACACGTGCATGCCGCCGCCGGTGAAGAAGGCCTCGCCGGTATTGGCCGAGTACTTGCGCTCCAGGGCCGCGTCGAGCATGGCATCGAGGCTCTGGTTCTTCTGGTTCAGCATCAGCCATTCCAGCGACCACTGGCTGATGCGGTCGAGTTCGGCCACCGGCACCTTCTTCAGCTCGGCGGGCGGCTTGCCGGCGTACTTGTCGTGCAGCTCGGCGATGATTTCCAGGTAGGTGGTCAGCACGCGCAGCTTGGCGGTGGAGCCCAGTTCCAGCTTGCTGCCCTCGTTGATGTCGAAGGGCTGGTTGGTGCTGTCGGTTTGCACCCGCACCCGCGAGCCGTCGTCGGTACGCTCGAACAGGGTGAAGCTGTAGCTGACCTGGTCGGTGGTCTTGCTGGTGAGCAGGCGTTCGCCGATCAGGCCCATCTGCGCGGCGAACGCCGGGTCGGCGAGGTTCTTCAGGTACTGGCTGACCTGCACGTTGAGGTCGGCCTGCAGGGTGCTGGTGGCCGACAGGTCGAGGCGGTCGAGGTCGTACAGCGGGCGGTTGAGCATGGCTGCCAGGCGGTTGCGGGCCAGGCTGATGCCCTTGTTGGTGATGATCGGCACGATGGTCGGCTGGGCTACCCAGTCGCGGTACACCGCCTTGCTGGCCAGGGCCGCGTCGGCCAGCGGGCGCTCGACGATGCCGTTGGCGGCGAGCACGCGGATGTGCGCGTCGGTGAGATCGGCAAGCTCCAGGCGGCCCTTGGACAGGTAATGCGAGGGCCGGCGCTGGGCAATCATCAGCGACAGCACCTGGCGCAGGGCCAGGCCGCGCTCGGCCAGGCTTTTCTCGTCGCTGGCGGTGGACGTGAGGGCCTGGTTGACCTGGTCGAAATCGGCGCCGTACCAGACGCGCAGGCCCTCGGCCATGCCATGCACCTCACCGTGCCCGGGCACTGCCGACAACGGCACGCTGTTGAGGTAGTCACGCACGATGCGCTCGCGCGCCTCGGTGGTGTCCGGCCCGCCCTGGTAGGCGCGCACGCTGGCCGAAATCATCTGGCGGATCTTCTCGGCGCCGGACACGGTCAGGCCGTCCGGCGAATGCCGGTATTTTTCCAGCTGAGTGGCCAGGGTGCTGCCGCCGGCCGATTGGCCGGGCAGCGCCAGGTACTTGGCCACCTGGCTGTAGGCGGCCTTGGCGAAGCGCGGCCAGTCCACCGCCGGGTTGCTCTTCGGGTCCGCAGGGTCCAGCAGTTCGCGGTTCTCGATGAACAGCAGGCTGTTGACCATCACTGGCGGGATCGCCGCGAAGTTCGGGTACAGGTGCTGCGGGTAGTTGTACTGGTAGAGGGTGTCGCCACGGCAGTCGGTGATCGACAGGCCGGCCTGGATCTTCTCGACGTAGGGCACGAACAGACCATGCTCGGCATAGCTCATCAGCGCCGGGGAGAAGCGCACCTGCTGGTTGATCAGGTAGTCGCGCTTGAGCAGGCGCGGCAGGAATTCGCCCAGGGCGCTGTAGCCCAGGCGCTTGTCGAAGGGGCCGTCACCGGGGTAGACGATGGCGTCGCTGGGGCCGGGGTCGAGCTGGTAGGTGAGGGTGCTGGCCAGTTTGCTGAATTCGCGCGATTGCAGGCGCGACGTCTGGATCTCCTGCCAGGCGGCGTAGCCCACGGCAGCCATGGCGACGATCAGGATGAGCAGGATCAACCGCCACCACAGATGGCGCTGGCGCGCAGGTTTTGGCGGTGGGGTTTCAGCCTGGGGTGCTTTGGGTGCTTCCGTACTGCTTGGTTCCGATTGCCACAGTGCGCCCATAGTCTTGAGTCCGGCCAGGTATTTTCGCGTTGCTTGTCTGAAGCTTAGACGGTGGTCGGCTTTGGTGAAAAATTTGTAGGAGGCTTCGAAGGTGCCTGTACGAACATGCGCCTTTGGTGCGACTTCCATTCTTCGGCAATGTTGCTAAGGTAGCTGCCCCATTCCTGTGCATGGGCACTGAAGGGCGGTGATGCCCCTCCGTGAAAGGTATTTTGGCCGAGGAATCTCGCCAAATTTCCTGCTTTATATAGTGAAAAGCCCTGCATGTGGCTTCCTATACTGCTCGGCCCCTTCGCCCTGCCCGCAACCTGCGCGGCAGACAGGCCGGCCCACAAGGCCGCCTGGCAAGACGACGTTGCGCCTATCGGCGCGGCCGGTGCTGCACGAAGGTCAAATCCAATAACAAAATGAGGTTGTATTGCTATGCCAGTCGGCAACCATCCTGCCCACGGCGAGTCCGCCCAGGGCGGCCCGCTCAAGCGCGAACTGGGCGAACGGCACATCCGTCTGATGGCCCTCGGCGCCTGTATCGGCGTCGGCCTGTTCCTCGGTTCGGCCAAGGCCATCGAAATGGCCGGCCCCGCCATCATGCTGTCCTACATCATCGGTGGCTTGGCCATCCTGGTGATCATGCGCGCCCTCGGCGAAATGGCCGTGCACAACCCGGTCGCAGGTTCCTTCAGCCGCTACGCCCAAGACTACCTCGGCCCGCTGGCGGGCTTCTTGACCGGCTGGAACTACTGGTTCCTGTGGCTGGTGACCTGCGTTGCCGAAATCACCGCGGTGGCCATCTACATGGGCATCTGGTTCCCCGATGTGCCGCGCTGGATCTGGGCGCTGATGGCCCTGGGCAGCATGGGCGCGATCAACCTGATCGCGGTCAAGGCGTTCGGCGAGTTCGAGTTCTGGTTCGCCCTGATCAAGATCGTCACCATCATTGCCATGGTGCTCGGCGGCATCGGCGTGATCGCGTTCGGCTTCGGCAATGACGGCGTGGCCATGGGCATCTCCAACCTGTGGAGCAACGGCGGCTTCATGCCCAACGGCGTGACCGGCGTGCTGATGTCGCTGCAGATGGTGATGTTCGCCTACCTGGGCGTGGAAATGATCGGCCTGACCGCCGGCGAAGCGCGCAACCCGCAGAAGACCATCCCCCAGGCCATCGGCTCGGTGTTCTGGCGCATCCTGCTGTTCTACGTGGGCGCGCTGTTCGTGATCCTGTCGATCTACCCGTGGAACGAAATCGGCAGCCAGGGCAGCCCGTTCGTGATGACCTTCGAGCGCCTGGGCATCAAGACCGCCGCCGGCATCATCAACTTCGTGGTGATCACCGCCGCGCTGTCGTCGTGCAACGGCGGCATCTTCAGCACCGGGCGCATGCTCTACAGCCTGGCGCAGAACGGCCAGGCCCCGGCCACCTTCGCCCGCACCTCGAAGAGCGGTGTGCCGCGCAATGCGCTGCTGCTGTCGATCGGCGCGCTGCTGCTGGGCGTGCTGGCCAACTACCTGGTGCCGGAGAAGGTGTTCGTCTGGGTGACCTCGATCGCCACCTTCGGCGCGATCTGGACCTGGGTGATGATCCTGCTGGCGCAGCTCAAGTTCCGTGCCGGGCTGTCCACTGCCGAGCGTAATGCGCTCAAGTACCGCATGTGGCTGTGGCCGCTGAGCTCGTACCTGGCGCTGGCGTTCCTGGTGCTGGTGGTGGGGCTGATGGCGTACTTCGAGGAGACCCGCGTGGCGCTGTACATTGGCCCGGCGTTCCTGGTGCTGCTGACGGCGCTGTACTACAGCTTCCGCCTGGCGCCGAAAGAGGCGCAAGGCGTGGCGAGTAACGCCGCCTGATCAACGAAGCCCCGGCCAGTGCCGGGGCTTTGTTTTTGTGTCTGTTGCGAGGGCCTCATCGCGGGGCAAGCTCGCTCCCACGCATTTGAACGTGGGAGCGGGCTTGCCCCGCGATGAGGCCATTGGATCAACCGGAGCGATTCATTCCCAGCTCCATGTCATCGATCAACGCCTTGGCCATGGCGCTGAGGATGCGCGCTGAACTGCCGGCGAGCATGTCGCCTTCCATTTCAGCTTCGCAGGTGAGGTGGCGGATGCAGCCGAGCAGTACCGACAGCTCGTCGAAAGCGTGCTGGAAGGGGATGCCGGGCTGGATGCGGAACAGCTCCAGGCAGGTGGTGGTGCCTGAGGTGTTGCCATGGTTGGTCGGGGTGGTCATGGCTGCGCTCCCGTTTCGTGGCGGATCAGGGGGTAGAGCAGCTGGTTCAGGTAGACGCAGGTATTGAGCAGGGTCTGGCGCTGCTCTTCGCTATCGGTGTCGAAGTACATGTCGAGGACTTCGCGCAGGCAGGCCATCAGGGAGGTGGCTTCGGTGCGAGCGGCCTCGGGGGTGAGGTCGGCGGAGATGGTCAGGTAAGGGAAGAAACGGGGTGGATCGGGGACGATCTTTTTCATGGCAAAACCTCAGTGCGTTACTGGAGCCGCCATCTCGATCTTTCTCACGGATGAAGGTGGCAGCCGTACGCGGGGTGAGAAACCGGTGCACTGAAGCCGGCCAGACCGAAGTCTGCCCGCGCATGGCTGCCATAAACCTAAAGCCTTGGCAGTGCAGGTCGGGTTCTCACACCCGGTCACCCAATTTGGCGACCGGGTGAAGTTAGCCCTGAGGGATTTCCCCGACAACGCAGCAACTTCCGGCAGGTGCGTAGGATAGTTCCCAAGCCTTCTGGGCTGAAGCATTTGGTTGCAGGTTCGGAAATGTCTTACGGGTTTAGTGGTATGCCTTGGGAGGGCCTGGCTGGCTACCGCGTCAGGGCGGCCAGGTGCCAGGCGAAGGTTTTGCAGCGCCTATGAGATCGAGCGCCGCCCGCGCGGCGCATCGCTGGCAAGCCAGCTCCCACATTTGTTTCGGGCCAATTATGTCTGTGGAAGTACCGCTGCCCGCCTTGGTGCATGCCTCAAGTCAGGTGAGGCGCCAGTGGTGCCCACCTCAATATCGAGTCGAACCAACAAGGCGGACAGTGATGAACTTTCAGGAGTGACTGGCCCGAAACAGATGTGGGAGCTGGCTTGCCAGCGATGCGCCGCGCGGGCGGCGCTCGATCTCATAGGCGCTGAAAAAGCATCGGCGAACACCTAGTGGCCCTCACCCAATCCCCGGGCAAGCACCTGGTGGCCTTCGCGCAACCCCCTTGAAAGGCAAGCCCGCACCCCTCAAGCCGCCACCTCGCTGTGCGGCTCGAAGCTGTCGGCCCGCGCCAACTGCCACATCCGCGAATAAAACTGCCCATTCACCTCACCGGTCAGCAACTCCCCCGGCTTGAGGAACACATGCATCTGCGAGAACAGCTTGATCTCGGTCGCCGAAATGCGCCGCACCAGGTGCTTGGCCTCCAGCTGCGCCGGGTGTTCCAACCCCGCCGCCGCCAACATCTCGGCCAGCGCGCGCAGGGTGTTGTGGTGGAAGTTGAGCACCCGCTGGGCCTTGTCCGGCACTACCAGCGCCCGCTGGCGCAGGGCGTCCTGGGTGGCGACCCCGGTCGGGCACTTGTTGGTGTGGCAGCTCTGCGACTGGATACAGCCGATGGCGAACATGAAGCCACGCGCCGAGTTGGCCCAGTCGGCGCCAATCGCCAGCACGCTGGCGATGTCGAAGGCGCTGACGATCTTGCCGCTGGCACCGAGCTTGATCTTGTCGCGCAGGTTCAAGCCCACCAGGGTGTTGTGCACGAACAGCAGGCCCTCGCGCAGCGGCACGCCGATATGGTCGGTGAACTCCACCGGCGCTGCGCCGGTACCGCCTTCCTTGCCATCGACCACGATGAAGTCGGGGAGGATGCCGGTTTCCAGCATGGCCTTGGCGATGCCCATGAACTCCCACGGGTGGCCCAGGCAGAACTTGAAGCCCACCGGCTTGCCGCCGGACAGCTCACGCAACTGGGCGATGAACTGCATCATCTCGATGGGGGTGGAAAACGCGCTGTGGCGCGACGGTGAAATGCAGTCCTCGCCCATCAGGATGCCGCGGGTCTCGGCGATTTCCTGGGTGACCTTGTGCTTGGGCAGGATGCCGCCGTGGCCGGGTTTGGCACCTTGGCTCATCTTGATTTCGATCATCCGCACCTGCGGGTTCCGCGCCTGGGCGGCGAAGCGCTCGGGGTCGAAGCGCCCGTCGGGGGTGCGGCAGCCGAAATAACCGCTGCCCAGTTCCCAGGTCAGGTCGCCGCCGTGCTCACGGTGATAGGGGCTGATGCTGCCTTCGCCGGTGTCGTGGGCGAAGTTGCCGAGCTTGGCGCCTTTGTTCAGGGCGCGGATGGCGTTGGCGCTGAGCGAACCGAAGCTCATGGCCGAAATGTTGAAGATCGACGCCGAGTACGGCTGGGTGCACTGCGGGCCGCCCACGGTGACGCGGAAACTGGCCGGGTCGGCCAATGGCGCCGGGCGCATCGAGTGACCGATGAATTCGAAACCGGATTCGTACACATCAATCAGTGTGCCGAAGGGTTTGTCCGAGGCTTCGTTCTTCGCCCGGGCATAGACCAGCGAGCGCTGGGCACGGGAGAACGGCAGGGCATCGCTGTCGGACTCCAGCAGGTATTGGCGGATTTCCGGGCGGATGGCTTCGACCAGGTAGCGGATGTTGCCGAGGATCGGGTAGTTGCGGCGTACCGCGTGGCGCTGCTGCAGCAGGTCGAACACACCGATCAGGCTGAGCACCCCGGTGGCCAGGGTGAATGGCCACAACCACTCATGGTGGAGCAACGGCAGGCTGGCGAGGGTGAACAGCACGCAGGCGGCGAAGAAGGCGTAGCGACTGAGAAGTGACAGGCTCATACGGGGTCCTTGCGAATGGCTCGGTCAGGCTCAGGGCCTGGGGCGAACCCCGACCATAGCCCGCTGGCCGGCCCATGGCCAGCCTGGGGCGGCGCAGGAAAAATGAAAATGCGGGTATCGAAAATCATTCGCGATAGTATATGTTATAAAGTATCACTTTGAGATCGAGGAGCACCCACCATGAAAGCAGGCATCCATCCCGCGTACCGCACTGTGCTGTTCCATGACACCGCTGCCGATGTGTATTTTTTGATCGGTTCGACCGTGGATACCGATCGCACCCAGCAGCACAGCGATGGCCAGACCTACCCCTACGTGGCGCTGGATGTGTCCAGCGCTTCGCACCCGGTGTACACCGGGCAGCAGCGCAAGACCACGGTGGAAGGGCGGGTGGCCGGGTTCAACAAGCGCTTTGCCGGGTTTTCCGGGAAGACCGGGCAGTAGTCGAATGCCATCGCGGGGGGCGCCCCCACCCACAAAACCAACAA